>JAUXHH010000053.1 GCA_030621655.1 Desulfobacterales bacterium | reverse complement strand
ACTCTTTTAACATATTGATTTTATTAGGCCCTGTTGCCGACTGAGAGGTTTTTTACAAATTTATCATAATTGGAGATAACTCCATGTTTTCAGGAATGACCGAATTGCGCCATAAGTATCTGCGGCACCACAAAAAGTTCCCCCATGTCTGGTGTCCAGGCTGCGGAAACGGCATCGTTCTTGGCGCTCTTATACGTGCTGTTGAGCGGCTGGGCCTTGAAAAGGATGACGTGGTATTTGCTTCAGGTATAGGCTGCTCCGGCCGTATGCCCACTTATGTGGATTTCAATACAATGCATACCACTCACGGCAGGGCATTGACCTTTGCAACCGGCATCAAGCTTGCTAAACCGTCGCTTAACGTAATCGTTGTCATGGGAGATGGAGACGCCACAGCTATCGGAGGCAATCACTTTATCCACGCGGCCCGTCGCAACCTCGATCTCACCGCCATCATCATTAATAACCAGATATATGGCATGACCGGAGGGCAGGCCTCTCCAACTACACCCTATGGAGCTAATTCAACCACTTCCTCCTTCAGCAATATCGAACATGCTTTTTCCATTGCCGAACTCGCCGTTGCAGCCGGAGCAAGTTTCGTAGCCCGTGGAACTGTTTATCACGCTGTACAGCTTGATAAACTTATTGAGAAGGGTATCCGGAATAACGGTTTCAGCGTCGTGGAAGTAATGTCGAACTGCCATGTACAATTCGGCAGGCGCAATAATATGGGCGACCCGGTAACTATGCTGAACTGGTTCAAAGAACATGCCGTATCCGGTGAAAACGGTTCAAGTATGCCTCCTGATTCACTTGACGCCAAGTTCACCATTGGCATTCTGGCAGACATTGATAAACCGGATTACATTGCGGAATACCAGAAGATCAGATTAAAGGCCAAAGGGAAATAGAAACATGGATGTTGATCGTTTCGAGATACGATTGAGCGGTTCCGGCGGCCAGGGAATTATTCTGGCATCCATAATATTAGCGGAAGCTGCGGGTATCTTTGAAGGATATCATGTCAGCCAGACCCAGAGTTACGGCCCTGAGGCGCGCGGCGGCAAGTGCAAGGCAGAGGTTGTTATCAGCAGTAAACAGATTGACTATCCTAAAGCAGTCCAGATTGACATGATGCTCGCTATGAACCAGGCTTCCTGTGATGCTTACTGTTATGGTTTCAAACCCAACGGCTTGCTGTTGGTGGACTCCGGCCTGGTCGAGCAGGTACCTACAAGCCGCGTGGTCGAATTGCCTTTTACAAAAATTGCCAGAGAGGCGGCGGGAAAGGACATGGTTGCCAATATTGTTGCCCTGGGGGTCCTGGGATATCTCTGTCCTATTCTATCAATAAACAGCTTAGAGGCTGCCATGGCCGCCAGGGTTCCTAAAGGCACCGAAAAATTAAACAACAAGGCTTTGCAGGCAGGCATCAATGCCGCCAGTAAATTTGACCTTGACAATCTGCCCCGTTCAATCATCCCCGACGAAGAAGAAGAAATCTGACACCTGTGAAACATATACTTGTGGAAGCTGATGGAGCCTGACATTTGTTTATGGATTGACGACCTGGACAGCAACTTCAAGGTCTTTCACGAGCTGATGGCGCACAAAATACGGGAAATTCTCCTGGTGCTAAGTCCTTATGACGCCTTTATCATGGAAGAGGACACCAGCCTCTCCACCCGGATCATCAATGAATACAGAGGCTTGAACCTTAGCCAGCCACCTCGCCTGACCAGTGTCGCAGTTGCCGAGGAAGCCCTTGAACTGGTACGTTACAAAAAGTTTGACCTGGTCATAACCCTGCCGCAGATCGGCGAGATGGACAGCAATACATTAGGCATTAAGATAAAGGAAATCTGTCCGCACCTGCCTGTTATCCTCTTAGCCCACAACCAGAAAGCAATTGCTCCATATCTGGAAAAAGACAGACTGGAGGGAATAGATAATTTTTATATCTGGTCTGCAGATCCGGCTTTACTCCTGGCACTCATAAAAAACATTGAGGACCATTATAATGTTGAATGGGACACCTCTCTTGCCATGGTTCGTGTTCTGATACTGGTGGAGGATTCCCCCCTGTACAAATCGTTCTTCCTGCCTCTGCTTTACAGGGAGGTTGTGGCGCAGACCCAGGCAGTCTTAATTGAAAGCCTCAACGAAGAACACCGTTTGTTAAAGATGCGGGCCCGGCCCAAGATACTGGTGGCAAAGAATTATGAAGAAGCCATGCAGCTTTATCACAAATATAAAGACTATGTTTTCGGCATCTTTTCAGATACCCGTTTTCCTAAAAACGGTAAGATTAATGATAATGCCGGCATTGAACTGCTCTCTCACATCCGTAAGGAAATCCCTGATATACCGCTGCTGCTTTTAAGCTCTGAATCAAGCAATGCCCAAAAAGCCACATCAATCCCGGCAAGTTTTGTCAATAAAAACTCACATACCCTTGAAGAAGAAATTCATCATTTTTTTCTGGAGCATCTCGGCTTTGGTGATTTTGTCTTTCATCTGCCGGACGGCACGGAAATTGACCGGGCCGTCAACCTGCACTCCTTTGAAAAAAAACTGGCAACGATCCCGGATGAATCTTTTTTGTTTCATGCAGAAAACAATCATTTTTCAAACTGGATCATGGCCAGGTCGGAGATCGGTCTTGCATCACGGATGTATGAAAGCCGCATGCAGGATTTTAAAAGTGTTGCCAAACTGCGCCAGGCCCTCATCGGCCAGGTTAATGCTGTACGAACCTTCAGAGAAAAGGGAGGTGTTGCACATTTTTCCGAACGCGACTTTGATGCTGATATAATGCAGTTTGTAAAAATCGGGCACGGCTCAATGGGAGGTAAGGCCCTGGGACTTGCTTTCATGGCCTCGCAACTCCAAAAAAACAACTGGCTCTGTAATAAGTACCCTCAATTCGACATAACTATCCCCCCTACCCTGGTGATAACCACAGAGGGATTCCATGGGTTTATGGAGCAGAATGATCTCTTTATTGATTATGAAGGTAAAAGCAATGAAGAGATCATTGCCCTGTTTATTGCTGCAGAACTTCCTGCCTGGCTTGAAAAAAACCTGGCCATTTTCCTGCAGCAGGTACACAAACCTCTCAGCGTTCGTTCTTCAAGCCTGCTCGAAGATGCCTTTTATAAGCCTTATGCGGGCCTTTTTGAAACCTACATGCTGCCCAATAACCATCCTGATGAAACTGTTCGGCTCAATCAACTGGTCAAGGCTGTAAAACTTGTCTACAGTTCAACTTTTTTTGCCGGTCCCCGGGCTTTTGCCATTGAAAAAGACAAGCATTCAACAAGCCAGGACAGCATGGCTGTCATAATCCAGATCCTGGCCGGTGAGCCGCAGGGAGACTATTTTTATCCGGCAGTCTCAGGGGTGGTCAAATCATATAATTATTATCCTGTGGGGAAAATGAAGGCAGATGACGGCATTGCCCAGATTGCGCTGGGATTCGGCAAAACAGTTGTAGAGGGTGAAAAATGCCTTCTCTTTTCTCCCCGTTATCCTCAAATTCTGCCCCAATTCCCAAATGTTGATGAAACACTGGCCAATTCCCAACAGTCCTTTTATGCCCTGCGCATGAAAGGATATCCGGATGACCTTGATTACCTTCATTCAAATCTTGAAAGACGGGACATTGATGAAGCAGAAAATGAAGCACCGGTTCAGGCTCTGGTAAGCACTTATTTTCCTGAAGAACACTCTATCCGGGATAGTTTTGCCAAAGGACCCAAGGTTGTCACCTTTGCCAGGATTCTAAAGTATCGGGTTCTCCCCCTTAACGAGCTGCTGCAGGACCTTCTGCAAATTGGCTACAAGGGTATGTGCTGTGATATTGAGATCGAATTTGCAGTGGACCTTGGCGATGACGATAAAAAAAACAAATTCCATTTTCTACAGATCCGCCCCATGACTGCCGGCGAAGATCAATACGAAGTGCATATCAGCCAGGATGATATCGACAATGCCTTCTGCTATTCCAGCAAACCCCTGGGGCATGGCATCAACAATAAAATTGCAGATATTGTCTATGTAAAACCTGAAACATTCGACACCAAAGATACCAGGCAAATATCCACCGAGATAAGTCGGATCAATGCCAAAATCAAAAAAGAACAAAGGCCTTATCTGCTCGTCGGGCCCGGAAGATGGGGTTCAGCTGACCCGTGGCTTGGTATTCCGGTGAGATGGGAGGATATTTCCGGTGTCACTGCCATGATCGAGCTGCGCAACGAGAAGCTTTCGGCTGAAGACTCCCAGGGCACCCATTTTTTCCAGAATATAACGGCCATGGGTATTAAGTATCTGACTGTGACGGAAAACGATGAAAAGCTGCCTGATTTTATCAATTGGAAATGGCTCGCATCATTGGAGGCAAACGATGAGACAAAACACCTGCGGCATGTGCAACTCGAAAAACCTCTGCTCATAAAAGTAGACAGCGGGAGTTCCCGGTGTGTCATACTCACGAATAATAATCTGTCCTAAAAAAACAGGAGAATATCCCATGGATGATTTCACAAAGAAAGTCATGGAAAAAGACCCGGGTGAAAAAGAATTCCACCAGGCAGTCCAAGAGGTTCTGGTATCTGTCAAACCCGTCCTCGACCGGAATCCGGAATATAGAAGAGCAGCAGTACTTGAAAGAATTGTTGAACCTGAAAGGGTAATTCTGTTCAGAGTGCCATGGATGGATGATGAGGGACAGGTCTATGTAAATCGCGGTTTTCGTGTTGAGATGAACAGCGCCATAGGGCCTTATAAAGGCGGCCTTCGCTTCCACCCTTCTGTCAACCTCGGCATCATGAAATTTCTTGCCTTTGAACAGGTTTTCAAAAACAGCCTGACAACCCTCAGCATGGGAGGTGGCAAAGGAGGGTCAGACTTCAATCCCAAGGGAAAATCCGACAATGAGATCATGCGCTTCTGTCAGAGCTTCATGAATGAACTTTTTCGGCATATCGGTCCGCATACAGATATACCGGCCGGGGATATAGGTGTCGGGACCAGGGAAATAGGATACCTCTTCGGTATGTACAAGAAATTGAAAAATGAATTTACCGGTGTTTTGACCGGAAAGAGCCTCAACTGGGGCGGCAGCCTTATTAGACCCGAGGCAACAGGCTATGGCTGTGTATATTTTGCGGCTGAGATGCTGGCCACCCGCGATGATACCCTGGAAGGCAAAACCTGTCTGGTATCGGGAAGCGGCAATGTTGCCCAGTATACATCTGAAAAAATAGTGCACCTGGGTGGCAGGGTCGTAACCCTTTCCGACTCATCGGGATATATCTATGATGAAGAGGGAATTGATGCTGAAAAGCTGGAATTTGTCAAACATCTGAAAAACATTAAACGTGGGAGGATTGAACGCTATACAGAGAAATATCCTCCTGCTGTTTATACACCTGCAGACCTTTCATTGGATCACAATCCGCTCTGGAACCATAAGGCTGACTGCGCCTTTCCATCTGCAACTGAAAATGAAATCCAGCAGCAAGATGCCCGGAACCTGATCAACAACGGTGTGTTTGTAGTGGGGGAAGGGGCTAACATGCCCTCTACTCCTGAAGCTGTGGATATCTTTCTCGATAACAGGATACTCTACGCACCGGGTAAAGCTGCCAATGCAGGAGGTGTGGCAGTATCCGGCCTGGAAATGGCCCAAAACTCCATGCGCTTGAACTGGCCGGCTGAAGAGGTAAACAACCGGCTGAAAATAATTATGAAATCAATCCATGAGACATGCCTGAATGCAGCGGTAGAATACGATAAGCCGGGTGATTACGTAACAGGTGCAAATATAGCCGCCTTTGTCAAGGTGGTGAATGCCATGCTTGATCAGGGGTTGGTGTAATCATATTGAGACTAAAAGCAGGATAAAAAAATCTGCAGGTTTCAGGGTTTCAAGGGTAAAAAAATTTATTTATGGATGTTACTATAGCAAAATCCTCTGATCGATCTAGATCACTATTGTTCGGGCTTCTTCAATCTTGCCTGTTAGAAGGGAATGCACTTAAAAGTTGTTCTTTAGCACAACTACGCAATACCTTGTCAAAGGAATGGTGAAAACGGAACGTCGGGCGCTTCACGAGCAGCGAAAAAAAGACGGAATAGCGCGAGAGGTAAGCGAAGCCATGTAATGGCGTAGACTCCGACTGTCTGAGCAACCCCTGCGGGGCATAAACTCTGCGAGTTTCGCAGCACCCGACTTTTTTAAGCAGTGCAGGGTAATTCCCTCATTTGCGGGATTAAGTGATCAGGCTGTACTTTCTTCGCCTTACAAAACACTGCTGGTTCGTTTCTTTATACAGGTAAAGAAGATGAAGATAAAATTTATTCAGGAGTAAAAAAGCGCAGCCGTAAGGCATTGGTAACAACTGATACCGAACTCATTGCCATGGCACCACCGGCAATCATCGGATTCAACGTAGGTCCTCCAAAGATATACAGCAGACCCGCAGCAACAGGAATGCCAACCACGTTATAGGCAAAGGCCCAAAAAAGATTCTGTTTTATATTCCGCATGGTGGCCCGGCTCAGTGCCAGGGCGGTGAGCACCCCGCCCAACTCGCCCTTCATAAGCACGATGTCACCGGATTCAATGGCTACATCAATGCCGGTGCCCATGGCAATACCGACATCGGCCCGGGCCAGAGCCGGTGCATCGTTGACACCGTCACCGACCATGCCGACAGTTACTCCTTGGCTTTGAAGCTCCGCCACTTTGTCCGCCTTGTGATCCGGCAGCACTTCGGCAATTACCTGGTCAATACCTGCCTGGGCTGCAATAGCCTCGGCCGTGATTTTATTATCGCCGGTCAGCATGTAGACCTTTATGCCCATCTTCTTCAACCGGCTGATGGTGGCCGGGGTCTCGGTCTTTATCTGGTCGGCAATAGCCAGGATGGCGGTCAGTTTATTATCAATTGCCAGGTACAGGGCTGTCTTGCCGGTTCCGGCAAATTCAGCTGCTTTTGTTTCGATGAGAGGATTATCAACCCCTTCGGTTACGGTTCCCATCATTTCCCTGTTACCGAGCAGCAGTTTCCGGCCTTCAACTTTAGCCTGGATACCTTTACCGAGAATGGCCTCAAAAGAGTCTGGTTCGGAGAATGAAAGCCCGCGTGCTTCTGCCTCCAGGACAATGGCCTCGGCCAGCGGATGCTCTGAAACACTTTCCGCCCCTGCCACCAGTGCCAGTATTTCATCCTCCGTATCACCACTGCCTTCGACTATATGAAAATCCGTCAGCTTTGGCTTACCGTAGGTCAAGGTACCTGTCTTATCAAATACCAGCGTCTTGACCCGCTGGGCCATTTCCAGGGCTTCGCCGCTCTTGATCAAAACCCCGAGCTGGGCCCCCCTGCCGGTGCCAACCATGATCGAAGTAGGGGTTGCCAACCCCATGGCACACGGACATGCAATAACCAGCACTGCTATGAAAATGCGAAGTGCAAAGGCAAACTCTGAGCCACCGATAAAATACCAGGCCAATCCTGACAGGATGGCAATCACCATAACGGTAGGCACGAAGTAGAGGCTTATGCGGTCCGCCAGGTTAGCAATCGGAGCCTTGGAACCCTGGGCCTCGCGGACCATCCTGATGATCCGGGCAAGGACAGTGTCCTGTCCTACCCGTTCTGCCATAACCCGCAGCATGCCGTTCTTGTTCAGAGTGCCGCCGATCACCATATCGCCCTCCTCTTTGCCGACCGGCAGGCTTTCTCCGGTCAGCATGGACTCATCGACGCTTGACCTGCCCTTTTGGACGGCACCATCCATAGGAATCCTTTCGCCGGGCCGCACCAGGATCAGGTCACCAGTTTCAATGTCCGAAACCAGAATAGCGGCCTGTTCCTCATTTTCTTTTCCAGGATTTTTAATCAGGGTTGCCTGGTCAGGAGTGAGCTCCATCAGCTGGCTGATGGCATCCGAGGTCCTCGCCTTGGCGCGGGTTTCTAAATACTTGCCTAAAGAGACCAGGACGATAAGCACGGCAGCGGATTCGTAATAAAGGTCCATTACCCTGGCAATGGGGTCAATACCCAGGGCTATTTCTATGAGGTTCCAGGTTGAATAGATAAAGGCCGCGCCGGTGCCTACGGCAATGAGGGAGTCCATGGTGGGTGACTTGCGGATCAGGGCAGGAAATCCCTTCAGGTAAAAATTGCGGCCGGACCACATGACCGGCAGGACCAGCAGCAGCTGAGCCACAGCAAAATTAAACGGTGCATGATGCGGGTCGAGAAACCCGGGCAGCGGCATGCCGAGCATCTCTCCCATTGACAGGACGAGCAGCACAAAGGCAAAGCCAAAGGCAGGGATAAGCTCCTGTTTCATCCTGGCGAGCTTCTCCTGGGTTTCCCGCTGCTGCCTGGCCAGGGGATTATCCTCTTCCTCTGTTACAGGACTGGCCTCAAAACCCAGGCTGCCAATAGTTTCGACAATCTTCCGTTTGCTGATTGTGCCCGGTTCAAATATTGCCGTACCTGTTTCCGCCGCCAGATTGACCTGCATACTCCGGACCCCTGCCATTGCCGACACCACTTTCTCGATCCGGGCTGAACAGGAGGCACAGGTCATGCCCTTTAGGGCCAGGTTCAGGGTCACCTCGTCACTGGGCATTTCCAGTTCAAAACCGAGTCCCTTGACCTTTTCAGCAACCTCTTCCAAGGGAATCACTGCCGGTTCCCAGGCAAGATCCATGGTCTCAGCAGCCAGGTTGACCGATACTGAGCTAATACCATCGATTGTTGACAGGACCCGTTCAATACGGGCCGAGCAGGAGGCACAGCTCATCCCTTTTACAGCAAGGGTGATTTTCTGCAGTTCATCCATAATTTTTTCTTTCAATTAAAATAGTTACCACAATCCATTTTTTTCAACTATAAGCATAAAACCTCCTTGAAACAATCCACCGCCCAGTTTCCATGTAAGAAAAATTATCAAATAGCTGACAAAATCAATTTCCATGATTATTATTTTTTCCCAGCAGCATCTTTACTTCGTTTGCGGATGCTGCTTAAATTTAAAGAGGGATTTCCGACAGGAGTAAAGTACTATTTAAAGAGCTTAAGACTAACCTTAATAGAATATTTCTTCAGAAACAACGTACCGGTTTAAAGACGAACTCTAGCAAAGGAGCTAAAAATGGCTGTATTTAAATGTGAGAAATGTGGCGCCACCAAGGAAGGAAGATGCAAACCAAAGAAATGTCCGGAATGTGCTGAGACCGGCACCATGCAGAAAAAGGAAGACAAGCAGTCATCCGGCTGCGGCTGCGCCTGCAAAAAGTAAATATCCCGAAACGGCCCCTGCCTTTTATTACAGCAGGGGCCGTTTTTTATTTTTTTCCCGACATCAGGACATCTTTACCCATAAGGAACCATTCACGAAGCTAAATTTGAGCATCAACATGCCCCTGCTCAGCGGCTTTTGTATACCATTGGATAGCTTGCTCATCGTCATGAGGAACCCCTTCACCACTATAATACATAGATCCTAAATGATATTGAGCGTCAG
>JAUXHH010000011.1 GCA_030621655.1 Desulfobacterales bacterium | reverse complement strand
GTGTCAGCACCAGCCTTGATGGCCACACAGAGTTTCTGCAGTTCGGATTGCAGTTCAGGCAAATCTTTTGAAGAGCCGATATTTGCATTGATCTTGGTTGATGTGCCCTTGCCAATAGCTATAATTTTATCAAAATTATGGTTTTTGTTTTTGGTGATGACCAGTTCCCCTCTGGCAACGCCGTCAATGAGCTGGTCAGGAGAAAGAGATTCATTACGGGCGCACGCCTCAAATATGGGTGTTTTAATCCTGTTTATTGCATCTTCACGAATAGACATTAATTTCCTCAGTAAATAGATATATGAATTATTAAAATCAGAAATACTAATTATATTTCTTAAACGCGTTAATCTACCAATGGCTGAGTAAATATGTCAATGTAAAAGAGCTTCTGAAAATAGTATTGAACTGGAAGAAAAATAGGTCACAGGAAGACTTTGTCGGCTATGGCGGGAATTTAAGTTGTCAAGCACTTTCATAGGAGAAGACAAGTTTTTTGCCCCTGGTGTCAATCAGGGCTTTCCCGCCTTTGGATAGTTTGCCGAAGAGTATTTCTTCGGTCAAAGTATCACCAATTTCTTTTAAGATAAGCCTTCGAAGGGGCCGGGCCCCATAATCAGGGTCATATCCTTTGGATGCTAGGTAGGAGCGTGCCTTGGCTGAGAGGCCGATAGAAACCTTTTTTTCGCTGAGCTGCATTTCAAGTTCGCTCACCATTTTACCGACAATTTTTTCGATCATCGGTTTTTTCAAGGCATTGAAGGTAATGATCGAATCAAGGCGGTTTCGAAATTCAGGGGAGAATAAATTATGCAGGGCTTTTTGGGCACCATCTTTTTTATCTGCCATAAAGCCGATGGCCCTTTCGGTTAATTCCCGTGCACCGGCATTGGTTGTCATGATAAGGATGACGTTGCGAAAATCAGCTCGCCTGCCTGCATTGTCAGTAAGTGTGGAGTGATCCATAACCTGCAGGAGAATACTGAATACATCGGGATGGGCTTTTTCTATCTCGTCAAGCAGCAGCACACTATAGGGATGTTTCCTGATGGCATCCGTCAGCAATCCCCCCTGGTCAAAACCTACATAGCCTGGAGGGGCACCGATAAGTCTTGCCACAGCATGCTTTTCCATATATTCACTCATGTCAAAGCGTTCAAAATGAACGGAAAGGGATTTGGCCAACTGCCTGGCCACCTCTGTTTTTCCAACACCTGTCGGTCCTGCAAAGAGGAAAGACCCTGTCGGGGTTTCAGGTTCGCCCAGGCCTGCCCGTGAACGTTTGACTGCATTGCTCAAAGCCTTGATGGCCTGATCCTGGCCGAAGATCACTTTTTTTAAATCAATCTGCAGGGTTTTCAATTGGCGAATTTCTGACCTGGAGCTGCTTTTAGCAGGGATTCGGGCCATACGGGATACAACCGACTCAACATCGCGTACAGTAACGTTTTTTCTTTTTGGGGTAGTTTCAGAAAGCCTGAAGGCGGCTCCAACCTCATCAAGAATATCGATGGCCTTGTCCGGCAAGAATCTGTCGTTGATGTAACGGCTCGCAAGTTCGGCAGTGGCCTGTATTGCTGCTGTTGTATACTTTATGCCATGGTGAGATTCATACTTTGATTTCAGCCCGTTTAGGATTTCAACCGTTTCTCCAACAGAGGGCTCTTCAATGTCAATTTTCTGGAAACGCCTTGAAAGAGCGCGATCCTTTTCAATATAGTTTTTGTGTTCCTCATAGGTCGTAGAGCCAATGCAACGGAGAGTCCCTGCCTGCAGTGCCGGTTTCAGCAGGTTGGAGGCATCAAGACTGCCACCGCTTGTCGCTCCAGCGCCAACGATAGTATGTATCTCATCGATAAAAAGGATGGATTTGTCACCTTTTTTCTCGATGCCGTTGATGACAGCCTTGATCCGTTTTTCAAAATCTCCCCTGTACTTGGTTCCGGCGAGCAGAGCGCCCATATCGAGAAGACGGATTTCAACATCCTCCAACATCGCAGGGACGTTTTTTTCATGAATGCGTAAAGCCAGTCCTTCGGCAATGGCTGTTTTGCCCACACCAGGTTCACCAACCAGCAAAGGGTTGTTTTTCCGACGCCTGCAAAGAACCTGCATGATTCTCTCAAGTTCCATTTCACGGCCTATGAGTGGGTCAATCAATCCTGCCTTGGCCCTGTCGGCAAAGTTTACTGTAAATTTATCAAGCTCGTCTTCCTTGGCCGTCTTTTTTTCCTGGCTTGGCCAGGCATCAGTTTCAATGTCTTCCTGTAAACCATGGGAAACATATTCAACCACGGATATTCTGTCCAAGCCTTCTGAGCTGAGAAAATATACGGCATGGGAGTCTGGTTCAGAAAAAATTGCCACCAGGATATCGCCTGAATCGACCTCTTCTTTGCCGCAGCTCTGGACGTGACCAATAGCCCTCTGCAGAACACGGTTGAAACCAAGAGTCTGGACCGGGGCATTGGCATCGCTTATTTTTTGGGTTGGCAACTCGCCGTCAAAGAATTTTTCCAGTCTTTTCTGGAGATTTTCGAGGCTTCCTCCACATTGTTTGATAATGCGGTTAATGAGATCATCCTGCAAAATGCCGTAAAGCAGGTGCTCAACTGTGACAAATTCATGTCTGTGGTTTTTGGCTTGGCGAACTGCAGTAACTAATGCCATTTCAAGTTTCTGGCTAAACATGTCTCTCTACCTGTAAGTATTATTTTTTCTCTCTCTATAATAAGACAATAATTATTGATTAGCTAATGTGCTTTTTCAATAAAAGCTGTTTTTTTACTTAACTACCTATTTTCATAATCAAACTTTTTCAATGGAACATCTCAAGGGGTATTCATTTTTCTGTGCAAGATCATGGACAATGGCTGCCTTTGTCTCCGCAATCTCTTTGTGATAAACCCCTGCTATCCCAAGCCCTTGCTGGTGAATATTGAGCATGATTCTCGTTGCCTCGGCAGTGCTTTTACTAAACACTTTTTCAAGCAATAACACGACAAATTCCATAGAGGTGTAGTCATCGTTATGCAGAAGAACTTTATAAAGGGGGGGCTCCCTGACTTCAGTCTTATCATCAGCTACCACCCAACCTTCAAAGTCGCGTCCCTTTCTACTCATGTTGGTGCTCCCACCATTTTTTGACGCATCAGACTGAAAAGCAAATTATCCATAATGAGACGATTATCAACCGATGAACTTTTCATGCGGTACTCAGCTGCGAGCACCTCTTTTAATCCATCCTGCAAATCTTCACAGTGGAATTGTTTAGCCTGACGAAAGAGCATAAATAAAGCATAAGGATGGATTTTCCAAAGTAAATTTGACCATTCATCCCTGTCTTTCTTGAGTTTCGGCAGATAGTTTTTTTGGAAAACCTGGTAAGAAAGGGATTGAGTGTAAGTCGGCGACTGAAGCCCCTGCAATGAGCGAACGAGAAGCAGTTTTTTAAAGTGATTTCTGAGTGTTGCCAGAATAGCAAGGCCATGGACTCCATTGTCTTGAAGATGGGCAAGTATGAGAAGTCCGTCTGCAAGTTTTCCGGAAGTTACAGACTCGGTGAGCTCATACAGAGCCTCTTCTCTGGTGCGGCCAATAATGGCGTCAATATCGTCCCTGGTAATTGTTTCTCTGTCTGCAACATAGAGTGCCAGTTTTTCAGACTCCATAACTGCAGCGACAGGGTGAAAGCCAACTCTCTCAAGAAGGACAGAAAGAGTGTTGGGATCAATTTCTTTGTCATACTTTGCCAAAGTATTGCGTATCAGTTCTTTGAGAATTTTTTCCTGATCGCGTTTTGCAGCAGCTGAGCCTCCACTGTCAACAGCAAGATCAATAATAACCCCATGTTCCTGTATGTATTTATAAAGCCGTTTTCTCTTGTCAACTGCTTCGGCAAGAAGAATAAGGGTATTGTCTTGAGGAATCCCTCCCTCATAAGCCTGGACAAACATACTGGCTGCGTCATTCTTCATTTCTTTTGCTGGGGACGTATCGGCACTGTCAGCAAGAAGGTCCTGGACCCAGGATAGATCACCCTGGGGTTTATTAAAGCCGAAAAGTTTTTTCCAGCGTGCTGCAGACAGGGATGTTATGTCCTCGTCATCAAAGTCATCCGGGGATATTCCAGCAAGGTTAAGCATTTGTAAAAGATAACGAAGAGCCTGCCTGGTTTCATTCCGTTCTTTTTTTTCGCAGGCCTTGTCCCAAACATTTTTTGCAACTCCTTTAGAATAGAAAAGTTTTGAATCTGCCACCCTGATTATCTGGGGCCCTGAGAAAAGGCTGTATGTTTTCAAAAGGTTGAGTGTTTTGTTGAAATCCTCTTGATCGCCGTCGATATGCTGCAGGCTGGTGGTTTGACGGTCCTGTACGGGCAGCAGGTGGTCAATTAATTCCTCGGAGGCACTCCTGCAAAGATAGCGCTCTCCCCAAATGAGATAGATTTGAGAGGTGAAACCCTGCTTGATTTCTGAGAGAAGTTTTGGGAAATCCTGGCGTTTATATACGGGCATGGTGGTATAATAAGCATTAAAGGTTTCTTTGTCAGCTACCGAAAAGACCCTACTTTATGCGTCATCGTCTCTTCGGCATGGGAGACCATAGCCGAAGAGACTCTTCCTTTAACTTAGGGTCTTTTCGGTAGCTGAAGTATTAAAGGTTTATTCTATTTTTTTATAATGTCTTCCACAAGAAAAAATATGTGATTGGGTGTTTTATTAAAAAAACAAACCTATTTATTGAGACTGCCAAATTTATATCACAGGAATATTACGTTACGAATAATCAGAAAATGGGTTTTGAGGGGGCATGCAAAAAAATGATATAAAAAGTTGCTGCCATGCTGAAACCAATAAGAAAAAGAAAGAAAAGAGGTAAGGTCCATTGACGCAAAAGCATAAAAAAACCTTTTTTTCTGATCTTGCTTTTTCGCGTTCGTTTTGGGGCCGGTCTTTTTTTAATTTTTTTTGTCGTCATTTGGTTTGATGAACGAAAAACTCATTGGGTGAAAACTTATTTTTCCCTGCTTATAGCATACCTGGCCAGGCCGGTAAGCAAGTCAAGGGTTTCCCTGTTCTGCCCTGAAACAAATATGGCGAGGCTCTCTATGCCTGTATCAACCAACTTTTCAGCCAGTTTTTCAGCATATCCGAACCCGCTGTTTTTGCGAATGATCTCTCGTGCATCTTCAAATTTTGCAATGCGATCACTTTTCTGCCCCTTGAGAAGGTCAAGCAGAAAATTGCCCTCTTGTTTGTTTGCAGTTGCAAGGGCATGAATCAATGGCAATGTCATTTTTCCTTCATAAAAGTCATTGCCGACTTCCTTTCCGGTTTTTGCTGAATCGCCTAAATAATCTAGAAGATCATCCTGTATCTGGAAGGCCAGGCCAAGGTTGGCTCCATATTGCCTGAGTGCTTGAATTTTACTGTTGTCAGCACCTGCGAAAATTCCTCCTGTCTCGCAGATAGATCCAATAAATAATGCTGTTTTGCCATTGATCACGGAAAAATAATCATTTTCAGATTGGTTCAGGTTGTGGACATTGGAGAGCTGCAGAAATTCCCCGGCAACCATAGCCTCTGTTGACCTGCAGATAAGATCCAGGCAGCGCCTGCCTCCAAGGGTGCCAACCAGGAACATTGAACGGGCATGGAGGAAATCTCCTGCAAGAATTGCCGCTGTCAGGCCGAAGAGCTTATTTACCGCAGGACGACCCCGCCGGGTATCTGCGTGGTCAATTACATCGTCGTGGAGCAGGGTTGCAACATGCAGGTATTCGAAAGCAATAGCCAGGGGGTAAATCTCTTTTCCCGGAGTGGAGCAGAGGCGGGCAGTAAGAATACAGAGTAGTGGTCTTATTCTTTTACCACCATTTAAAAGTCCATGCTCCAGAACCTCAAGCAAATCAATGGCGATCTGTTTTTTGCTGACAAGTGCTTGTAGATCCTCTCGCATGGCTAGATCCACAGTGGCAATTTCAGTTTTTAATCTGGCAAGCAAGTCGACTTTGTCCACTCTTCAATTTCCTTTTTCAGTTCTCAAAAAAAGACTCAACATCTTTAAGCTCACGGGTAATCGGGCTTGGAGGTAAGCTTCTCAGGAAAAGGTGCCCATATTGTTTGGTAAATAACCGTATATCAAGGATTGCCAGCAGACCTTTATCAGTAGAAGTCCGCATGAGTCTGCCGACGCCCTGTCGTAGAGCAAGGATAGCACGTGGCAGCTGAAAATCCATAAAAGGATTGCCACCTTCCTCCCGTATTTTATTAATCCGTGCCATGATAACAGGGTCACTCGGGACTTCAAAGGGTAATTTGTCTATTATGACACAACTCAAAGATTCGCCCGGAACATTTATCCCTTCCCAGAAACTGGCAACTGCAAGCAGTACTGAATTAGTCTGCTGCTGGAATGATTGTAAAAGTTTATTACGTGGCGCCTCCCCCTGGATAAACACTGGATAGGGAAGATTCTCAACCAGAAAAGGATATATTTTTCTCATATTGTAGAAACTTGTGAACAGCACCAGAGCCCGTCCACCTGATGCCAGTAATATCCGGTTCATAATGAATTGAATTTCTGTTGGGAATTCTTTCCGGTCAGGTTGTGGAAAAGGATTTTGGGGAGTATGGGCAGGTACATACAGCATGGTCCTGTTTTTGTAATCGAACGGGGAAGCAAGAGAAAGTGTCTCAGTGTCCTGGTCAAGCCCAAGCCGGTTGAGAAAATAAGTGAAATTATCCCCAACGGTCAAAGTGCCGGATGTAAAAACAGCACTTCGTACTTCCGGATATAAAACTGTATTGAGCTCTGCAGCAATATCAATGGGGGAGGCAGTTAATACAATATTTTTCTCACGCCGGTCATACCAGCGGATATATTTTTCTTCCTGGGGAATTTCCAACAACCCTGCAATGGCAATGAGCCTGCTTTGCAAATCCTCGCAGCGATTTGCCAGTCCCTGCCATACTTCGCCTTCAATAGCCATGCGTGAAAGAGTGGATGTAAGGCTCGATAGCCGGTCGGAAACAGCCTGTATCTGTTCCTCCCACTCCGGATGTTCATCAATAAATCCCTGCAAGGGGAATTTCCCGATTTGGGCGGGGAACATTGCGGTAAAATGCTCTGAACGGAGATGGAGAGGATCGGCAACCTGGAAAACCTGTTCCTTCTTATCTTCCGGCAGCATTGCTGCGGAAAGTTTTACATCTTTAACAAGTTCAAGCAGCTGGAAGTGGCTTAGTGAAGAACCGAAAAAATTGGTTGCAACATTTTCGAGGTGATGCGCTTCGTCAAAAATGACCGACTCATAGCGCGGCAGCACTTCACCATGCCCTTCACGTCGAAGAGCCAGGTCTGAGAAGAAAAGGTGATGGTTGACAATGAGAAGTCGTGTAGCGGCAGCTTTTTTACGTAATTCAGTAATAAAACATGACTTGTCATTCGGACATTTGCTGCCAAGGCATTGGCTGGCGGTTGTACTTATTTCACGCCAAAGGGCGGAATCGTCTTCCAGCCAGGGGAGTTCCGCCCTGTCACCGGTAGTAGTTGATTCAAGCCAGCGCTCAATTTTTTTTCTGGTCTTGCCGGGAGCAAACATCTCAAATTGGGGATGCACAGCAAACTGCTGCCAACGGTAAAGGCAGAGATAATTTTGTCTCCCCTTAACACAGAGGGCGGAAAGTTGTGGATCTATGTTTTGCTGAATAAATGGAATAGCATCGCTGAGAATCTGTTCCTGCAAATTCAGGGTATTGGTCGAGATTATTATTTTCTGCCTGCTCAGGACAGCAGGAATGAGATAGGCGAGGGTTTTGCCGATGCCGGTCTCAGCCTCAACAACAAGTTTTCCTCCAGCAAGAGTTTGAGCCACTGCAGAAGCCATTTCCAACTGCCCTGATCTAAATTCATACGCTTCTATAAGGGTAGACAGAAGACCATCAGGCTTAAATATGGATTGTGTCTGCTTAAGAAGGTTCTTCATTGCCGGACGGGGATTCAAGTTCAGGTATCTCTCTCCTGCTGAATAATATCTGCAATTATTTCTCTCACCTGGGAGTCGGGATCGTCCTTGAGTTTAACTAATTGCAAGCACTGTAAAGAGTATCAGTCAATATTTCAACCACGAATAACAATGGAGTAAAAGCTTGGAAATTTTACTGTTTTCTTGACAGATAAACATGGCAAGAGTAATAGAAAAGTTAAGGCTGCAGATTAAGAGTTTCTGTTGAATAATTATTGAGTCAGAATATATACTCATGCGTGAAGCAATTCCCGGTTTACACCATATATCGCTTACTCCTGACAAGTTACTTGCCGGGGATGAGGTAATTGCAATAGTTGATGATGACACATCCATCCGTAAACCACTTCGTCTTTTTCTGGAAAGCCATGATCTTGCGGTAGTTGAAGCAGGGAGCGCTGCAGAACTCAGAAGTCTTTTTGGTACTGCCAGAATCGCCTTAATCCTCCTTGATATTGGTTTGCCTGATACCGACGGCATCACCCTTCTTCCCGAAATTGTAGCTGATCATCCCGGCATTGCTATAGTCATGTTAACCGGTATGGCAGATTTGGAAGTTGCCCTTGATTGCATAAGAAAGGGAGCCGACGATTATCTCGCAAAGCCGGTGCAGTTTCAGGAAATACTTTTAGTTGTACGCAAGGCCCTTGAGAGGCGCTGGTTGATGGCTGAGAATTTCAAGCATCAGGAGGATCTTGAAAAGGCCAATTTTCGTATCCAGCTTCTGCATCAACTCTCTTTGAAGATGAACTCTGTATATTTAAGTACAGTAGAGCTGGATGAGATTCTGCAAGCCATTCTTGTGGGCATTACTGCAGATGAGGGATTGCGTTTCAACCGGGCCTTTCTGGTAATATTTGATGATGAGGGTGACGTCTTACAGGGAAAACTGGCAATCGGGGCAGAATGCCGGGAGGAGGCGGCAAGAATTTGGGCTGAACTGCGTGAAAAGAAGCTCGATTTTTTGGAAATAGTTCAAAATATTAAAAAAAGCTGCCTGAATGGAGATACAAAAGTTACCCAGATGATTAAAAGTCTGCAGGTGCCGGTTGCAGATTCAGAGCATATTTTAATCAGGTCGGCCATGGAGAAACGCTCTATCCTTGTGGAGGATGGCCATGCAGATGTGCCTGTTGACAGAGATCTTATTGATCTGCTCGGTGAAGATACTTTTGTAGTGATACCTCTTTTCTCGCCGAGTAAATCTCTGGGGGTTATTATTGCCGATCATTTTATTACCCGGCAGCCAATTTCAAAAAATAATATCAGGTCTTTGGAGATATTTGCCAATCAGGCCAGCCTGGCCATAGATCACAGTCGATTATACATGGAGATGGAAGACAAGATCAGCGAACTCGAAGATGTAACGCAGGAGCTTGAAAAAAATAAGGACCTCCTTGTGGAATCGGCCAGCTATTCGGCTTTGGGACAAATGTCGGCCCAGCTTGTACATGTGTTGAGGAATCCAGTAACCTCTATCGGCGGTGCAGCCCGTATCCTGGAGAAAAAAATCCAGGATGAGAAATCCCTTGAATTTGTTCATATGATTGTTAATGAAACTTCCAGGCTGGAATCAACCATGAAAGATCTTTTTGATTTTGTCAGACAGCCGAAAGCAGAAAAAAAATGCGAACCGCTCCATCCTCTAATAAGAAAAACACTGCTTTTGCTCCAACCGACTTTGATCAAGCATTCAATTGATGTGGAGCTTGATGTCCCTGGTCCTGATCCCATCCTGGAAATGGATGAGCAGTTGATGCGTAAAATGATACTCCATCTTGTACGAAATGCTATTGATGCAATGCCTGACGGGGGAACCCTGACAATTGCTGTTCGCGAGCAAAGAGGGTGGGTGACAATGTTATTTTCTGACACCGGGGTGGGTATTGCAGAGGCTATTCAGGAAAGGGCTGTTGATCCTTTTTTTACCACCAAAACCTATGGCACGGGTCTTGGTTTGACCCTTGTGGAAAAAATAGTTGCAATACATGGAGGAAATTTTTCTTTAACTCAAAAAACTGATGGCGGCATGGAAGCCCGTATCAATCTTCCTGAAAAAATGTTGTGTTCCTTTGGGATATAATCCTCTCCAATATTTTTATCTCTTGAGTTGCTGATTTTTTCTATACTCCAGTTTGGAAAGAGTGCTGAAATTACCTTTATGATGCCTGATCGTCATGCTGGAAACAATGGGCGGCTTGATTATCTCCTCCATGAGCATTATCTTGGGAAAAAGAGAAATCAGGATGGGGTTTAGTCACGATATAAAATGATGTGTTAATTATCCGGTGAAAATATGAAATTTAGATATCTTCTTCTGGCCATTGGACTGCTCACGCTAGTAATGGCCTGCAAACAAGGAGAACAGGATACAAGGGTTGGGTTGACTCCAGCAATAGGTGAGCGCATGCAAATGGCCCCTTTTAAGAAGGACTCCCTGACTGATAAAACAATAATCGACAGCAAACAGCTTGATGGCCAGATGCTGCTGGTTACCTTTTTTGCGTCTTGGTGTCCTCCATGTATCCAGGAGATACCAGCTTTGATTACCCTGCAGGATTCTTTCAAGTCAAAGGGGTTTTCAGTGATAGCATTTTCCGTCGATGAAGGAGACCTGGCACCATTGCAAAAACTCATCAACAAATTCGGCATAAACTACCCTGTCCTTCTTGCAGACCCTGTTGTGACCAGAAGTTTTGGCGGGGTGACAGGTATCCCGGCTACTTTTTTAGTCAACCGTCAAGGTCAAATAGTTAAAAAATATCTGGGGTATGTCGGTCATGACTTTTTGGAAGAAGATATCAAGAGCATGCTTGGTGCAGGGTAAATATTCTCAACAGTTATCCGGATGAATTTATTTCACGCCATTTTTCTGGGATTATTACAGGGTGTAACAGAATTCCTGCCGATTTCAAGTTCCGGCCATCTTGCCCTTGTTGAATTTTTTCTTGGCATAGAAGAGGCTGGTTTAACCTTTGATGTTGCCCTGCACCTTGGGACCCTGTTGGGTGTTTGTATATATTTCCGGCGCGATTTATTCATGATGCTTACAGCCCTGGTTAATCCCCGGGTGTTAGGCGAAGATGCCGGACACCAGCGTCTCCTGGCATTTTATTTATGTTTGGGAACATTACCTGCAGTAGCAGCAGGGTATTTCCTGAAAGATGCTGCTGAAACAATTTTCAGATCTCCTGTCCTTATTGCTGCGGCCCTGGCCGGGGCCGGCTTGCTGTTGTTGTTGGCCGACAAAGCGGGAAAGCATTCGAGGCACATGAAATCCATTGGATTTGTTGATGTAGTACTTATTGGCCTGTTTCAGGCATTTGCTCTCATGCCTGGGGTGTCTCGCAGTGGCATAACCATGACAGCCGGTCTTATGAGAGGGTTTAACAGAATGTCTGCCGCCAGGTTTTCTTTTTTGCTGTCTGTTCCCGTCATTTTTGGCGCAGGGGTATACAATCTGCCGGATATTATCAGGCAGGGTTCTAAGCCGGGACAACTGGGATTCTATCTGGCTGGATTTTTTGCAGCAGCAGTTTCCGGCTATCTGGTGATCGCTTTTCTTTTGCGTTTCATTCAATCCCATTCATTTGCTGTTTTTGCTTATTATCGCTTTGTGCTGGCAGGTGTGGTGCTGTTAATACAAATTTTATGATCGTAGGATTCGCAATACGTGGTATTCTGCAAGGTATAATACTGAACAACATATTGATTTTATTCGGCCATAGAGAGGATATTTTTTTTGCGAAACCAACATTAATGCCTATAACGGTATGCAGTATAACTGGAAGAATGATGCGCAGAAATTATATTTTCGACCAGACAGAGATGAATGCAGCAGGTATAGGTGAATAATGTCTTTCTATCCTATATGCCTTGATCTGGAAGCAAAACCCTGTGTAGTTGTGGGTGGCGGCAGAGTGGCTGAGCGAAAAGCGTTGGGGTTACTCTCTTGCTCAGCGCAGGTTTCTGTAATAAGTCCAGCGCTGACCGAAGAACTTCAGTTACAGCATGCTGAAGGCAATATCCAGTGGATTGACAGGGAATACCGCCAGGGAGACC
This sequence comes from Desulfobacterales bacterium, assembly GCA_030621655.1. Classification (GTDB taxonomy): domain Bacteria; phylum Desulfobacterota; class Desulfobulbia; order Desulfobulbales; family BM004; genus BM004. The sequence continues at coordinate 4,123 of JAUXHH010000011.1, read as the reverse complement.
TGGCGCAGGCCTTTCTGGTTATCGCGGCAACCAATGATGAAGAGACCCAGAAGCAGGTTTATGAGGAGGCGGCCGGCAATAATCTTTTACTGAATGTGGCTGATGTGCCCCAACGATGTAATTTTATTCTGCCGGCTACTGTTAGGCGGGGTGACTTGGCCATCTCTGTTTCCACGGCAGGCAAGAGCCCGGCTCTAGCCAGAAAACTGCGTATGGAACTTGAAAAAAGGTTTGGGCCGGAATATGGAATACTGGTTGATATTATGGGGGCTCTCCGACCGGAGATTTTGACTTCCGGCCTATCGCAACAGGAGAATGAACAGTTGTTTAAACAGCTGTTGCATGATGACATGGAAGAATGGATAAAGACTAAAAACTTGGACAGCATTGAGAAACATCTTTGTGCCGTTCTTAAGGACAGGATAGGGGATGACTGGTTGCCTGGAGTCCGGGCCGTTTTTTTTTGATGAAGAGAAGTTAAACTGATTACAGGAGTACCTTTGAATGGGCTATCTATTATTTCAAATAACCCTGTTTGCCTATGTTCTGGCAACCGGTGGTTATGTAGTTTACTTCTGGTCTCAACGTAATGATGTCAGAACAACGGCCCGTGGAATCCTTATCGGGGCGGGAGTGTTGCATACGCTCTACCTGATCGTGCGTTATATCGAGGCAGGTCATACCCCATTGACCAATCATCATGAAGCTGCTTCATTCTTTGCCTGGTCGGTAACCTGGGGCTATCTTTCTTTTCACTGGAGGTATAATGTCAGGAATTTCGGCTCATTTGTCAGCCCTCTTATAACAGGCCTCATGCTGATAGCCACATTTTCATCCCGTGAAATTATACCACTGCCGCCTGCCTTGAAAAGTGCCTGGCTGCCGGTACATGCCAGCATAGCAATAATGGCCAATGGGTTTCTGGCTCTCGCTTTCTGCGGAGGTATCATGTATCTCCTGCAGGAAAGGGAGTTGAAAAATAAGCGCTTTGGACTTTTTTACACCCGCCTGCCGTCACTGGAATCCCTTGATCAACTAAACAGTCACTGCCTGGCCATAGGTTTTCCGCTGTTGACTCTCGGCATAATAACGGGTTCTGTCTGGGCCAAACAGGCTTGGGGGGCTTACTGGCAGTGGGATCCCAAGGAGACATGGTCCCTTATCACATGGTTTCTCTATGCCGCCCTTTTGCACCAGCGATTCACCGTAGGCTGGAGAGGACGCCGGGCAGCCATCATGGCCATAGTCGGTTTTTCAGCCGCTCTCTTTACTCTGTGGGGTGTAACATTCCTACTGGAAGGACTCCATTCTTATGTCGGCTGAAAAGATCATGATCCTCGGGGTAAACCACAAGACGGCCCCGGTGGAAATTCGAGAGCGTTTGTCCTTCTCAAGTGACCCGGGAACCCCATATCGCGAATTGAAGGTAATACCGGGCTGTGAGGAGTTCTGCTTTCTCTCCACCTGCAATCGGGTCGAGGTCATTTTTGTTTCACCAACGCCTGAGGAGACCGAGAAAAAGATTCGCGATTTTCTCTTTGATAATAGCATGAGTTATGACGAAGCCGGTCAGTATGTTTACCTGCACCAGGGTAAGGCAGCTATACAACACCTGTTCCGGGTTGGCGCCAGCCTTGATTCCATGATTGTCGGAGAGCCACAAATTCTCGGGCAGTTGAAACAGGCTTACCGGGATGCATCGGAACAGAATGCCGGCGGTATGATATTGAACAGGCTTATGCACAAGGCCTTTTCTGTTGCAAAGCGTATACGAACTGAGACTGAGATAGGATCCAGTGCTGTATCCATCAGTTATGCCGCAGTGGAGTTGGCCAAGAAGATTTTCGGCAACCTGAAAAATAAAATAGCCATGCTGGTGGGAGCAGGTGAAATGGCTGAACTTGCGGCCCAGCATCTCATGAACCAGGGGATAGCCGAGGTGGTTGTGGCCAACAGGACTTTTGAACGGGCCGTGAACCTGGCCCGCTGTTTTAATGGCAAGCCGGTAGCACTGGAAGAATTGATTCCTCAGCTTGAACATGTGGATATCATGATCAGTTCCACGGGCTCGCCTGATGTAATCCTGCACAGCAAGGATGTTAAACCTCTTATGCGCCAGCGGCGAAATAGACCACTTTTCCTGATTGACATTGCGGTGCCCCGTGATCTTGACCCCAAGTTGAACGACCTGGAAAATGTGTATCTCTACGGTATAGATGACTTAAATAATATCGTGGATATCAACAAGGCGGAGCGGGACAAAGAGGCAGTTCATGCTGAGAGAATCGTCAGCGAAGAGACCCTGAAGTTCATGCTTTGGCTCGGCTCCATGGAGGTTACCCCGACAATTGTAGCCATTCGTGAAAAAGCGGATGCGATCCGCAAGGCAGAACTTGAGAAAACACTCCCTAACATAGGCAGTCTGTCTGATAAGGAAATCAAGGCAATTGAAAAGATGACTTCTGCCATGATGAATAAGATTCTTCACAATCCTATTGTTTATCTGAAGAAAGATGCTTCCCACAAGGACAAGAAGGTTAAGCTTGCCTCGATCCGTAATTTCTTCAATTTAGACAATTCCGAATAATCGCATCTACAGCGGAGTCTCCCTGAAAGTCGCTACCTGTCGCAATAAATCCGGCATATTATTAATATAGCCGGATTCACTGCTCCTTGTATCCGAAGTCGGAGTTTATACCCCTCGTGCCCTGAAAAGGTGTTTATGCCCTGCTTTTAAGGGTGCTTATCTGCAGTCGTCTCAGCTTGTCAAGCAGACTTCGATAATATAAAAAAGCCTTTTTGAAAAAATTGTTTTAGACAACATAGTATTATGAGTGAGGTTGATAAAAAAACATTGATTGCTGAAGAGGCTTTTGTTGTCCTGCATTCAGGTGAAATCCCTGAAGTCACCTATCATGAATCAATCTATTACCTGACAGAAGATGTCGAAGGTCCGGGTCTGCAGTTGAATATTGATGATGTTTTTCCTCTTAAGCAGGCAGTGATAAAACGGTACCGGGCAATAATTTTAAGGGATATTGATCCTGGAAATCGTGACAAAGGTCTTTACCGGGGAATGGCACGCTGTGTGGCGAATTGGCAGCGGTTGTTAAAATTCTGCACCAGGGAGAAAATGGACTTTTCAGTCATACTGGTTGAAACTGCAGAAGCTTTGACAAGGTTTTTATGTAACGAAGTCAGTGATGTGCAAAGTGGCAACCGCAGTTCATGTATAAATTGCTGTCAGGCAGAGATTGAGGAACTGGCTATATCATTAGGGGTTTCTTTAGATGATCTGCCGGAGAGGTGGAGGGAGCTTTGTCCGGCTGCGTGAAATGGTACAAAAGGTGATTAAAGGAAGGTTTCAACAAACTGACACCAAATAGGTCTGTCTCAGTTTTATCAGGTTCTTCAGTAAATCATGTTGAATTATTCAACATATTGTTGAGTTATTCAACACCTCAAGTGCACTTTGTTTTCAGCCCGCATTGGTAATATGACCATCCATAAATTATCTTGTCATAATGTCTGATCACCCGCTTTTCCTTATTGCGCAAGACATTAATCATGTATGCCACTGTGGAATAAGGATATTTTTATATCCTCCCATCCAAAGTGGCTTGCTTTTTGCTTTTGTAAAAAACGAGGGAATGGCTCATCAGAGGAAAGAGGAGAAAATAATATCATCATGTATAAAGTCTGCAACGTAACGTTCATGGATATGATTCGACACCTGTTGAATCCGCTGCATATTTACTGCAGGCTGAAATATGTCGGCGTATCCCAGAAGGTCGCGCTTGGTATCTGCAAAAACTATGAGGTATTTGTTTATAGGCGGACAATTGGAAAACCATGCTAAAGATTTTATCTCCCACCATCTGAAAGCCCCTGCCTGTCGATTTCGGTTACAAATACTCGTGTTGGATTTTTCTAGTCTTGAGCCTTGAACCTATCTGCTCGGAACCGTACTGAATAAGGATCTGGCAGCAGATACCATTTCAAGGTCAAGCATTGTTCCCCTGCATTCCTCATTTTCATCGGCTTCCAGCAGAATCGAGCCGTCTGGAGCAACTACCATGGAATGACCGCCAAATGTCGTGTCACCGGTTGTGCCGCATCGGTT
>JAUXHH010000075.1 GCA_030621655.1 Desulfobacterales bacterium | reverse complement strand
GTGAGATTTTTGTTTAATGATGCAAGATGCTTTTCAAGTGTTCTGGCAAGTTTGAGACTGTCAATTGTTTCAATAACATCAAAAGTCTCTGCTGCTTTTCTGGCCTTGTTGGATTGAAGTTTTCCAATAAAATGGAATGAAATTTCATTTTCACCCTTACTTTCTTTTATAAACGATATTTTTTCAAGAGCCTCCTGGACATAGTTCTCTCCAAAGGTATGGTGGCCATTTGCTATGGCCTCCAGGATTTTTTCGCTTGGCATACGTTTGGATACAGCAACCAACTTTATATCAGCAGGTGACCTGTTGGCGCGGAGAGCTGCTGCAGTGATACGATTGGTTATTGCTGTCAAATTATCTTGTATCATGATCAATGAAAGAATGATTGCAAGCCATCAGTGGGTTAGGATATTGAAAAGTTTTTGAGCATTGTCTGTTGTGCTCCGTGCAACCTCTTCAACAGTTATACCGCGAAGTCCGGCAACTTTTCTGGCTGTATAGAGCACGTATTCCGGTATATTGGTCCTGCCCCTGTAAGGATCTGGTGCCAAGAAAGGCGCATCAGTTTCCAGGATAAGTTTATCAAGAGGAATTTTTTGGGCAACTTCGTGTAGAGTAGAGGCTTTTTTGAAAGTCACGATCCCCGGAATGGAAATCAGGAAACCAAGATCAAGGACCTGCTTGGCGAGTGACCAGTCACCTGAAAAACAATGCATCACTCCTGCAGCAGCAAAGGGGGCTTCTTTTTTTAAAAAATGCAAAATTTCATCATGGGCTTCACGGTCATGAATCACCAGGGGGAGCCTCATTTTTTTTGCCAGTTCGATCTGTCTGGCATAATGTTCAAGCTGCACATGTTGCGGAGCATATTGTTTAACAAAATCAAGACCAATCTCACCATAGGCGACAACCTTGCTATTATCACAAAGTTTTTCAAGTTCGTCATAAGAATTGTCTTGAAGTCCCTGGACATTATGAGGATGTATACCTACGGAAGCGTACACAGTTTCATGTTTTTCGGCTATGTCTATCGCCTTTTTTGAACTTTCAATATCTATACCAATGGTAATAATCCGTGAAATGCCTCTGGCAGCAGCCCTGGAGACTATTTTGCCGATATCCTCTTCTGAACTGATCATATCAAGATGACAATGGGTATCAATTACACTGACTCCTGCAGGCAAGACCGGCAAAGGAGATTTTTTCTTTTTCTTTCCCATATGATATTCTCCGAGCCGACTATCTAACAGATTCTGCTAATTGAGGCAATCAGCATATTGCCTGCATTAACTGCAGATTATGTCTGATGATCCTTAAGTTTTATTGGGAATCCAGGCTGTTACTCAATGAGATGTAGTTGACAGCAGATTTTTTTTCTTATACAGATGCAAACACAATTTAATCGTATTGCATGTAAATAATAAAAGGAAACAAACAGGATGACTTCACCGGTGTTAGAGGCAATATACAGGCGACGGAGTATCCGGGAATTTACTGATAAGGAAATTCTCCGTGAGCAACTTCATGAGATTGTGAAGGCTGGTATTTGGGCCCCTTCAGGCTTGAATAACCAGCCGTGGAGATTTGTTATTATTCAAAACCGGGATTTAAAGGAACAGGTGGCACTGCAGACACATTACGGGCACATTGTCAGAGATGCAAATGCATTGATCGCAGTTTTTCTGTCTAAAGATGATATGTATGATACTGTTAAGGATGTTCAATCATCCGGTGCCTGTATTCAGAATATTCTCCTGGCGGCTGAGGCCTTGGATTTAGGAGCTGTCTGGTTGGGACAGATTTTGAAAAATAAACTTGAAGTAAATAAAATTCTTGGACTTGCTGACAGTTTCGATCTTATGGCTGTTGTGGCTCTGGGATACCCTGCACACCGCAGCCAGAAATCAAGGAGGAAAGAGGTCTCTGAACTGCTCTTGAAGGAATTTTGAAACATTTTAATTGTATAGAAAAAGTATTTATGACGATTATGCCTCAATTTTAAGAATGTAACTGTAATACCATGAAGTCATTACTTGCAGACAAAAAAATTCTTTTTGGCATTTCGGGTAGCATTGCAGTTTACAAGGCTGCCGAATGGGTACGTGAACTTGCAAAGACAGGGGCAGATGTAACAGTTGTTATGACTGATGCCGCCACACGTTTTGTTTCCAGTCTGACCTTTGCAACCCTCTCAGGCAACCGGGTATATACCGGGATGTTTGAATCGGATGCTGGAGAAAACGTGACCCATATCAACCTTGCCAGAGAATGTGATCTTTTTATCATCGCTCCAGCGACTGCCCAAACCATTGCAAAACTTGCCAACGGTTTTGCCGATAATCTGTTGTCCTCCCTTGCCTTGGCCAGCCGGGCAAAGATGCTGGTATTTCCGGCAATGAATAGCAATATGTACAGTCATGCTGCAACCCAGGCTAATCTGGCCCGTCTTAAAGAGTATGAATACTCTATTATTGAACCGGATGAGGGAATGCTTGCCTGCGGTGATGAAGGAGTTGGCAGGCTCGTTGAATGGGGAGTGGCTCGGGAAGCTATATTGTCATCATTTACTCCCCAGGATTTAGAGGAACAAACGGTTATAATTACTGCAGGCCCGACTTGCGAACCGTTTGACCCAGCGAGACATATGAGCAACCGCTCCTCAGGAAAGATGGGTTTTGCCTTGGCACGATCTGCAAAAAGACGGGGGGCAAAGGTGATTTTGATCAGTGGTCCTACTTCACTTGGAGCTCCGTCTGGTGTGGAGATGATCAATGTCACGAGTGCTTTGCAAATGCATGAAGTTGTAATGGAAAATTATAATAATGCGGATATTGTAGTCATGTCAGCAGCAGTTTCTGATTATCGACCCGAAAAGATAGCAGAGCAGAAAATAAAAAAAGGCAGTGATTCAATCGATCTTGAAATAGTACCCAATCCGGATATTCTCAAAGAGCTTGGCAAACGAAAAGATAAAACAAAACGTCCCTTGCTGGTCGGTTTTGCAGCAGAAAGCAGTGATCACCTTGAGGAAGGTAAGCGCAAGCTTAAGGAAAAGAACCTTGATCTGATAGTGATAAATGACATTATCGGCAAAGATACCGGTTTTGGAACCGACACCAATCAGGTCAACCTCATTGACAGGGATTATCAACTTGAAAAACTGCCGCTTCTTGCCAAGGAGGAGTGTGCGTATATTATCTGGGACAAAATTGTAAAGTTGCTTCAGTAACTCTCAGTAAGCTCCGTCAAAAGCTGCCTCATAGACCGCAATTACATCTTCTACTGTTGGCCTGCGGGGGTTGTTTTCAACAGGTCTGGTGACTGTAAGAGCAATTTTTGCCATTTCCGGTATTTTGTTCGATGGTATATCCAGGGCCTCCAGGCTGTTTGGAATGCCGACATCGGCATTAAGTTGGTGAATAGCCTCGACAGCAAGTTGGCCTGCTTCACGCAAAGGCAATCCTTCAATCTCATAGCCCATTATCTGGGCAATGGTGGCAAATTTTCCCAGGTTGCCGATGATGTTATATTCAACCACATAGGGTAGCAGAACTGCATTAGCCAACCCGTGGGCAGTATTAAACATACCACCAAGAGGGTAGGCCATTGCATGGACCAGGCCGACTCCTGCGGTAGCAAGAGCCTTGCCACCCAGCAAACTTCCCATGAGCATTGCTGAGCGGGCTTCAATGTTGGTCCCATTTGCATATGCAGCACCGAGGTTGTCGCTGATTAATGCCATTGCTTCCATGGCATACATATCTGATATTGCATGGGCCTGAGTTGATACAAAGGCTTCCAATGCATGGGTAAAGGCATCTATGCCGGTTGCTGCTGTAATATTTGGAGGAAGACTGAGTGTCAAAGCCGGATCGAGTATTGCTGCATCCGGATAGAGAGGGTCGCCGTTCATGCCACCCTTGGAACTTGTTTTCTCATTGATGAACACGGCGGTAAATGTAACTTCAGCCCCGGTGCCTGCAGTAGTCGGCACCATTATTTTAGGTACTCCCGGCAATTTAATTTTGTCAAGACCAAGATAATCCTCAGCTTTGCCGCCATTGGTGAGCAGTATACTGATTGCTTTGGCAATGTCCAGGGCAGATCCACCGCCGACGCCAACCACACAATCAGCTTTATTTTTTTTTGCCAGTTTTGTGCCCTGGTCAGCAAGTTTGAGACCTGGTTCGGGGACCACTTTGTCATAAAGCGTATAGGGAATTTTTTTTCTGTTTAGAACCGAGGTGATTTTCCTGATGATTCCAGCTTTTTTCAGTCCCGGGTCAGCAACCAGGAAAACCCTGCTGCCGTTAAGTTGAGTAACGACATCACCCAGTTGTTTGATTGAATCGACGCCAAAATGAATTTTTGTGGGTTGGTTGACGCTGAAGGATTGTGTCTGGATCATTTCTATTACCTCAATAGGAAATTTAAGGATGGACCAGTAATGGACCATCAGGTAAATAATTCAAGATAGATAAGCTATTTAGAAAATTGTGGAATATTATATAACTTTACAGTACTGGATCATAATAAAAAATAAAAAAGCTTTATAGTAGAATTTTTTTCGGGCTTATGACATGGATTCACAACTGAGCAAATCAGAAAGAAAAAGAAGGGCGAAAGGCATGGAACAGTTGGTACATGAACTTGCCTCATTACCTGAACGTGTGATAGGGACGCTCCCCTGTGACCAGGAGATCAGGGAAGAAATTAGTTCTGTTAAAAATATGAAGGCAGGGGCCAAAAAACGTCAACTCAAATATATCACCAAACTTCTCCGTGATCGGCCTGTCGAGGAACTGTATGACTTTCTTGCCCTGAAAAAGGGATCTCTTCTTAAAAAGAACCGTGAGTTCCATGAGCTTGAGCATTTCAGAAATCTTCTGATTAATGAAACTGTTAAACTCTATGAAAACGTAATGAACAATGACGGATATATGAAGGAACATGAACCGCTTGATTTATTAAGGGAAAGTGCGGCACTTGACGCAATTGTGGATTATTTGCCTGATATTGATAAAGCACTGCTAAAAAATACAGCCATACAATATGCCAGGACCCGTAACAGAAAATTCAGCAGAGAGTTGTTTCGAATTTTAAAAGCTGCTTTTGAAAAAATACAATATTCACAAAAACAGGATAAAGATAATGGAGTATAGAAGCGGGACAATTGGAAGAATTTTCAGTGTTCGTTTTGATGACGGTGATCTATTTCTTGAAGAATTGCTGGACCTGATAGCCAAAGAGAATATTCGTTGCGGATGGTTTCATGTTCTGGGTGGCTTAAGGGAAGCAGATGTGGTTACAGGTCCCAAAGAGCCAACGATGCCACCTGAACCTGTATGGAGACAAGTGAGTGGAGCCAGGGAGGTTCTAGGCGCAGGAAGTATATTCTGGGATAATGAAGAACCCAGAATTCACCTGCATGCAGCTCTGGGGCATCATGGAGAGACTCTGACGGCCTGTGTTCGCAAAGGTACAAAGGTATATCTTATACTTGAGGTTATGATCGTTGAGATTTCCGGGATCAATGCAATCCGTCCCTGGTATGAAGAGGGAGGCTTTAATCGTCTTACCTTTATATGAAGTGTAACTGCATTTAACCCGCACTTCTCACGAACATTTCAGCAGAGAGCTGTAATGTTTTGAAATTGCTTAACTTATAAATAGAAAACCGGAATCTGATAAAGGATTCCGGTTTTTTCTATTCTGACAACCAATAAATAGATTTACTGTTATTCGATCTCTGTGATAACTTTTACTATCTTATCGCCGGGCTTCAGGGTATCACCAATTTTCGCATGGATTTCAACCACTGTTCCTGCGACCTGACTTATAATGGGTGTCTGCATTTTCATAGCTTCGACAACAGCAAGCTTGTCCCCGACTGCAACTTCTTCATCCTCCTTTACAGCTATCTCACATACGTTGCAGGAGAAGGTTGCTCTCATATCACCTGATTTAGCCAGGTTCTCAATTTCCTTTTTACTCAACTGGGGGCCGGCAGAGGCAGCAGCTTCTTTCGCTTCTTCCTTGAAGGCATAGCTTCGTTCCTGATGGTCAACATTAAGATAAATAGACCATTCACCTTTGTCGTTTTTTTGCTTGGGGCCTATCTCGATCACATGCTCCTTGCCAAAATGATCTTTAAACATCAAGGTTTCACCCAGTTTATAGCCGCCACGACGGAGAAATATACTGGGTGGCAGTACATACGTTTTGCCAAACTCTTCTTCAAATTTGAAAAAGTTTACAGCATCGTTGGGGTGCTGAAGATACGTGACTAATTGATGCTCAGTCGGTTCGTGATCCAAACGCTCAGCAAGTGTTTCACGCTCTTTATCAATATCCATATCTTCGATATTTTCAACGCCACCCTCATCTTCGAGAATCTGCTTCCAGTTTGTTCCGAAAACTTTTTCATATATCCAGTCAGCAGGACGATGGAATGGGAAGGGGCCATATTTTCCTAAAAGGAGGTTTTTCAGATCACCGGAAGGATTCCCGTAACGGTCATTCTCCAAAACGTTGGTAACAGCAGTTGTCCACAATATCTGTGAACCAGGGGTCACACTCCACCAGTTGCCAAGCTCAATCTGCACTTTCGGTAATTCGTCATGCAGGATTGTAGGCATTTTATCAAGGAATTTACCTTTTACTGCCTGTTCGAAGCTGCTGCCCATGGCACCGCCCGGAAGCTTGTGAATTTGAACGGTTGGAGAAAAACCTTTGAATTGTGACTCGAAATACTCGTAATGATCCCGTTCGCTGCGCAGTACCTCAGAAGTTTCTATGACCGCATCTTCATTGAGGCCGACAGCGGTTTTGCCGTAATCCTTGAGAGTGTCGATAACGCTCAACAATGGTGGTGGACCATAATAGCCTGTAAGTGCATGGTCAGAAGCATCGACAATGGCTGCGCCACTCAGTACTGCGGAGGTGATACGGCCTATATCATTGCCATCGGTATTATGACCATGATAATGAATAACGAGCTCTGGAAATTTCTGTTTGATAGCAGAAACCAGTTCTCCGATACGTTTCGGGGTTCCAAGGCCACCATGGTTTTTAATGCAGAGGATAATTTCATCTCCGGTGACATCGAGGATTTCCTGAACTTTTCCAACATAAAATTCGTCTGTATGTTCCGGTCCGGTCGAAAAGCAGATTGATGGTTCAAGTATTTTGCCGGCCCGCTGCACCTCTTCAAAAACCGCCTGCATATTGGGAATGTGGTTCATGAAGTCGAAGACCCGCCAGACATCAACGTACTTGGCGAATTCACGGACAACAAAACGGATAACATTCTGAGGGTATGGTCTGTAGCCGAAAAGGTTGACCCCGCGACAAAGTGTCTGGAACATGGTATGCGGCATTTTTTCACGCAGCAGTTCAAGTTTCAGAAAAGGGTCGACCTGTTTTCTCAAGATATCAACATGTACTGAAGCACCGCCTGTAATTTCAAGAGAAAAGTAGTTGGCATTTTCCCTTGTTTCAGCAGCTAAGAGGTCCGTATGTAACAGGATCCTGTTTTTGAAATCAGACT
>JAUXHH010000068.1 GCA_030621655.1 Desulfobacterales bacterium | reverse complement strand
AGCATCAGTATGGCGTAGACGGAGATTAAACTCCGGAAATATTATACAGAAAGAAATCACCCGGTTTATAAAACTTAAAGTCACGATACCTATAATAAATCTTTCTTCCGATTAAGAGTATCATGTCAAACACTAAGACAGGTACGACAATGATTCCAGGGGAGCAGACCCTATGCAATTAGAGATTCCGTTAATTGGAATTCTGCGTGGAATTGGCGCCGATATATTTAGTCCGCTCATGCACGTGTCTTTTTCAGCTGGTTTGCAGGCCATTGAAGTGACCATGAACACGCCAGGGGCTGAAGAAATAATTGCCGGTAGTAGAGATAATGTGCCTGCCGGAAAATATCTGGGTATGGGAACAGTTAGAAATATTACAGAAGCCGAAAGAGCCTATGATGCCGGCGCTATGTTCCTGGTTACCCCTAACGTTGATGTAGACGTAATCGGATTTGCCCGAAGCAAAGATGTTCCGGTAGTTGCCGGCGCCCTTACCCCGACTGAAGTTTATAAGGCCTGGGATACCGGCGCTTCAATGGTAAAGGTTTTTCCCTGCAGAGCCCTTGGAGGACCTCAATATATCAGAGAACTTTGCGGTCCCTTTGATTATATTTCTCTAGTGGCAGTTGGTGGTGTAACTATTGAAAATGTGAGCGAGTATTTGCAGGCGGGAGCAAAAGCTGTAGGAGTTGGTATCTCACTCTTCGGGGAGCAGGCAGTGGTTGCAAAAGATTGGAAAGCAGTGGGGGAAAATGTGGAAAATTTTATCCAGCGCTGCACAGTAGTGTGAAGCAATCAGCAATTAGCGATCAGCAGTCAGCTTTCAACTATAAAGGATTTTGGATTCTGGGCACTGGTTTGGGTTCTCCAGATATCATGTAAATGTTTTACCCTTGAACCCTCGACCCCTTGGAACCTCGAAATCTTGCCCCCTTAGTACTTCAAAGGAAGTTTCTCTTTTTTCCAGGCAGAGATGCCACCCTTGAGATTATAAATCTCATCCCAGCCGTTTTTCGACATGAGTTTACCCAGTGCAAGGCTGCGCCCGCCAACTGCGCAGATAAGCAGGATCGGTTTGTTTTGGGGAGGCCGTCGGGTGCCCTTGATGATGTCCCATAATGGTATCAAGGTAGAGCCTTCGATGTAGCCTTCATATAACTCATCCTGGCCGCGGACATCAATGAGCAGCAAACCCTGGCGGCTTTCCATTAAATTTTGGGCTTCTTTAGGGGTGACCGTTTTAAAAAAGGAGTCCTGTTGCTCCAGGCCGGGAAATTTCTGCTGGGCTGCGGGAACAAGCTGGGAACCAAGGAAAATCAAGAGGATTACAGAGATTGTCAGGGCTATGATTTTTTTCATTGTACTATTATTTATTTGGAAAAGTTAATTGTTTGGCAAATATCATTGGTATATTTGGGTCTTGATAACTTAAGTACTGCAGAGCTGTTTTGCAAGGTAAAAAATGTAGATTGTTGAGGGGCTTCGATACTACTCAGGCACGGGTCAGTTGGCGGTATTTTATCCTGTGGGGCTGTTCTGCTGCAGCTCCCAGCCGTTTTTTTCTGTCATTTTCATAATCTGAATAATTTCCTTCAAACCAAACCACCCTGCTGTCACCCTCAAAAGCCAGGATATGGGTGGAGATTCGATCCAGGAACCACCGGTCATGGCTGATGACGGCAACACAGCCGCCAAAACCTTCAAGGGCCTCTTCCAGGGCACGCAGGGTGTTGACGTCAAGATCGTTGGTTGGTTCATCCAATAAAAGCACATTGGCGCCTTCTTTCAACATGCGGGCCAGGTGCACTCTGTTTCTCTCGCCGCCGGAAAGCTGGCCTACTTTTTTCTGCTGGTCCGAACCGGAAAAATTAAAACGACCCACATAGGCTCTGGAGTTGACTTCCCGATCACCCAGGGTAATGGTATCCTGATCATCTGCGATGACCTGCCAGATTGATTTTTCAGGATTCAGAACATCGCGGCTCTGGTCAACGTAAGCCAGCTTGACGGAATCTCCAAGATTGATTGTGCCCTTGTTCGGTTTCTCTTTACCGGTGAGCATCTTGAACAGTGTTGATTTGCCGGCACCGTTCGGACCGATGATTCCGACTATACCACCCGGAGGCAGCTTGAAACTCATATCCTCAAACAACAATCTGTCACCAAAGGCCTTGGATACCTGATCGGCCTGAATAACTGTTTTGCCTAATCTTGGTCCAGGGGGAATATATATTTCCTGATCCTGGATTTTTTTCTGCATCTCCTGGTTGAGAAGGTTTTCGTAGGAGTTAATCCTGGCCTTAGATTTGGCGTGCCTGCCCTTGGGCGACATCCTGATCCATTCAAGTTCCCGTTCCAGGGTTTTTTGTCTCTCACTTTCCTGTTTTTCTTCAAGACGCAGCCTTTTCTGCTTCTGCTCCAGCCAGGATGAATAATTGCCCTTCCAGGGGACACCATGCCCCCTGTCGAGTTCAAGAATCCAGCCGGCAATATTATCCAGAAAATAGCGGTCATGGGTCACGGCTATTACAGTGCCGGAATATTGCTGTAAATGGTGTTCCAGCCAGGCCACCGACTCGGCATCCAGATGATTGGTCGGTTCATCGAGCAGCAGGATATCGGGTTTTTGCAAAAGCAGCCTGCATAAAGCCACCCGGCGTCGTTCACCACCGGATATTATATTGACAGGGGTGTCTCCCGTAGGACAACGCAGGGCATCCATTGCCATTTCCAGCCTGCTTTCAATGTCCCAGGCATCGAGGGTGTCAAGTTTTTCCTGGACCTCACCCTGTCGTCCTATGAGAGCGTCCATCTCTTCATCATCAAGGGGTTGGGCAAATTTTTCATTGATTTCGTTAAACTCGGCAAGTAGATCAACCTGCTCCCTGGCTCCCTGTTTGACAATTTCCCATACGGTTTGAGTCTCGCCTAAAAGGGGTTCCTGCTCCAAGTAGCCGATGGTGAACCCAGGGGTCATTGTTATTTTGCCGTTATACTCCTGGTCAACTCCGGCCATGATGCGCAGAACAGTACTTTTTCCGCTTCCGTTTAAGCCCAGAACCCCAATTTTGGCACCATAGAAAAAAGAGAGGCTGATGTCCTTGATGACAGGTTTTTTGTCATAGTATTTGCTTACTCCAATCATGGAGTAGATAATCTTGTGTGGGTCACTTGCCATTTTAAAAGAAATCCTTTGCTGTGTCAGTTTAGAGTAGCATCATAGACGGTTTGTAAAAGAGGCCGGAGCATACCATAAGTGATAAAACTGCGCCAGCCCCGATGGGGAATTTCCCGCCGGCACTAGTGTCACGTCAACTCTCAACTGACGCATCTTTCTTGCCCTTTGCTGCGCCTGCTTCGTTGCAACTTTTTTCACATAACACGACTATGCTCATTTAAATTGCGCCTTGCAGGCACAACAAATTGCGGCGAAATATTACGCCATTTGATCCTTGACGCAACACTAAAATATCCCCAGTTATAATTTAGTGATTGGTCAGTCTGCAAAGTGAGCGTTATTTGCGGAGAATTTTTCTCACTATGGAAAGGATATAGCGTGTAAGACTTTTTCGGCGCATCAGGAATTCCGCCTGGACATCGGTGACTTCCTTGCCTGTCTGGTCGCGAAAGGAGGATGACTTCATAATGGCGTATACCTGAGAAGGATAGACGCTTCGATGCCCAGTCATGAGAAAGCTGGTTACACAGGCTACTGCTGCATAGGGAGCAATTTGGGCCCCAAAGAGTTCTATTGCCAGAATGATTGCGGCAATAGGGGTGTTTGCAGCCCCGGCCAAAAGAGCAACCATGCCGATGGCGGCAAAAGTAGCAGGGTCAACACCAAGAATGGCTGCCAGCAGAGTGCCAAAGGTGGCACCGACAAAAAAGATGGGCGTGACCATGCCACCGCTGCCGCCGAATGTCAGGGTAATACAGGTAAATAGTATTTTTGCAGCAAAGGCGTACCATACTATCTTTGAACCGGCAAGTGCGGCCTCTATGGTGTTTAGTCCCAGTCCGAGGTAGTCGGTGGAGAGAAAAAGAGTTAAAAGTATAAGGGCTGTGCCGCCAAGGAGTCCTTTCAGAGGAGCCCACCAGGGAATTTTTGCAGACAGCCTCTGGAACAAATTCAAGGTTTCGATAAGAAGCAGAGAACAAATGCCAAAAAAAATCCCGGAAATGAGGACCTTGATGAAAAAAAGTTCGGTAAAGGCCGGGACGAAATCGATTGTGTGATAAAAGTAGGAAATACCCAGGGCGGAAGAAACCTGGTAACTCATAACTCCGGCAATAAAGGTTGGCAGAAGCACTTCATACATAATGCCACCTACGAAGAGTACTTCAATACCGAAAATAGCACCTGCTATGGGTGTGCCGAAGACAGAGGCAAAGCCAGCGCTGATGCCGCAGATAACAAGTTTTCTACGGTCTGCTTTATCGAAATGAAACATCTTGGCAACCATTGAAGCAAGTCCGCCTCCGATCTGGGCGCATGGCCCCTCCTTGCCGGCCGAACCCCCGCAGGCCAGGGTAATGACAGTTGTTACCAGTTTGATCGGCACCACAATAGCCTTGATTTTACTCTCGTGGCGATGCACCGCCTCAATAACCTTTTCGGTCCCATGCCCCTCAGCGTCAGGAGCAAGATATTTAGTGATATAGGAACTTAATGCCAACGCCAGGGGGAGCAGGAGGAAATAGTAGGAATGTTCGCCCAGACGCGAAGTGCTCCAGCTAAGGCATTTTAAAAAGACGGTTGTTGAAAAACCCACAACCACACCCATTAAGCTTGCTATAAAAAACCATTTAAAGATGCTTATCAGGAGTATGGATTCTTCAGTAATGGATTTTCTCATTTCCCTGATTTGTCAAATGTTATGGTGCTGATTTTTCCCCTTCGGACTTTGTCATAATACCCAATATGCCTTTTAATTCAAAGGCTATTGCTGTGGTAACTGTTGTGCTACATTAATGGGTCAGGCATCGTTGCTGTTTTTAAGCTGCATTTGAAGATTTGCAGACTTGCAAAATCTTTTTCTTAAGATGTGTAGTTTTGTCGATGTAACTCAGTCGTGATGGATGAAGAATTTTTTAATAGATTCTTTCTGGTCGGAAAAACAGAGCACAGTTATGACATCACCGGGAAGGATTTTCGTGTTGCCGTCAGGTACGAGAACAGTGCCATATCTAAGAATTGAGACGACATTGGTATTTTGGGGCAGAGAAATATCAGCCAGCCGTTTACCTGCACCTAAACAATTGCCTTCCACCTTGATTTCAATGAATTCCAGACCGGTTACCTTGCGGAGGGCAGAGCGGTCATGAGCCAATTCATCTTTCTGTTTGCGCATCAGGCCGACATTATAGGCCCGGACAATATCGCTGCGGCTGATGACCCCGACAAACTGTAACGGATTGTTTCTTGAAACTACAGGCAGCCTGGCCAGGTCACGGGGCGCCATTTTTTTGATGGCGGACCAGATAGGTTCATCCGGGAAAACCGTGACAGGGTCCGGAGTTGCCACATCCCAGACTTTAAGGTCCTTTAAGTTGACCTCTTTTCTCTCCAGGGTGCGTTCCATCTCATCGATGGTGCGCTCCATATCCTGCATGGTGACCATGCCGTATAATTCTGTTTCATTGCTCATTACCGGAAAGCCGCCGAGATGGGTCTCCTGGAAGGCTGCGAAAAGATCAGCAACACTTTGCTCCCGTTGTATAGTAATCGGTGTCTTATTCATCACCTCCTCCACCTGTACTGTCTGCATGATATCCATATCTCTTCCCTGTTCAAAACGGATACCGCGCTTGGTGAGTTTCAGGCTGTAAATTGAATCGGGGTGCAACCACTGGGCAAAAGTGGAAGCAACTATGCCTGCTGCCATAAGAGGCAGGATCAGTCGGTAATCGTTACTCATTTCAAAGACAATGAGCATGGAGGTGAGTGGTGCTCTGGCTGCTGCGGAGAAGACGGCTGCCATGCCGACCAGGGCATAGGCCCCGATTTCGATGTTGAGGTTAGGGAAAAGGTGCATGGCCAGGTAGCCAAAGGCACCGCCGAGCATGGCACCGGTAAAAAGCGACGGGGCAAAGACACCTCCGGAATTGCCGGAACCCAGGGTAAATGAAGTTGCCAGCGGTTTGAGGAAAATAAGGAGAAAAAGCAGGAAAAAAGGGGCGCGTCCCTGCAGAACCTCTTCAAGAAAAATAAAGCCTGAACCAAAAATATGCGGATAATTTTCAACAATGGGCAGTCCCAGAGCCATATCATCCACTGAAATATAAGAAATCGTACCAACGTATGGATAGCAGAAGGCCAGGATGCCAAGGAGCAGAGCCCCTACTGCAGGTTTGAGCCATAAAGGTATGGCAAGTCGGTCAAACACATCTTCAGTATAATAGAGCATGCGTATGAAAAGAATACCGACAAGTGCTGCCAAGAGACCCAGAAAAACATAGAGCAGAATTTCCCATGGTGAGTGCATGACATAGCCGGGAATTTCAAAAGCCGGCCGGTCACCAAGAAAAATTTGGCTGACAATGCTCGCAGCCACGGCTGAAACCACTACGTTGCCGAACACTCTTACCTGTATTTCACTGAGCAGAACCTCTATGGCAAAAACCACCCCGGCAATCGGTGCATTGAATGTAGCTGCTATGCCTGCTGCAGCACCGCAAGCCACCAGGTTTTTTATTCTTTCATCGGAAAGGTGCAGCCACTGACCAATAGAAGACCCCAGGGCGGAACCGACCTGGACAATCGGTCCTTCCCGTCCTGCTGATCCTCCCGTTCCTATGCAGAGGGCAGAGGCGATAACTTTTGCCAGGGCAACACGGGGCCGGATGCGACCGCCCCGTAGAATGAGGGCCTGCATAACCTCAGGGACCCCATGGCCTTTCGCCTCCACGGCAAACTTGGCGATGATCGGTCCTACCAGCAGGCCACCGATCACCGGAACCACGATTATCCATATGCGGCCTAATGCAGGAAAGATTTTCTCGCCGCCGCCATAGAAGAAGATTTGGATAAATGCAATGAGGCGGATAAATAGAACAGCGGCAAGCCCGGTCGCTACCCCCACCACAACAGCCATGACCAGCAGAACAAGCCCCTCTCGAGGGGCTAGATGGTCAAGCATTTTAGCCAGGTAACGTTTGAGCATGGATAAAACGGGTTATGAGTACCGGCGTGACAATTTTATTAATAATGAAGCAATAAATTCTGATATAACAATTGCTTACATTAGATAACAGGTGCTGTCAAGGGAGGACCTGCTTCAAAGGTGAAAAAGTGTTGAGAGTATTGAATATCTGGCAAAAGAAATGAGAGGTGATTATTATATTCATATACGGGAATTTTATGCGGATTTTGTAGTAATCTGCTGTAAATAAAGAATTGATGAGGAGGGTAAGATCATGATGGGAAAAATGTTTAATACACTCAGCAAGTGGAATAGATTATCCACTCTACTGGCAGCAATCCTTACGCTTTTTCTTTTGATTGGGTGTGCTGCCGGGGGTAATTACGGGAAACTGGACAGGGATAGAGATCTGGACAACATGTTTCTCAACTATGAGGTTTTGCCGGACCATAGGTATTACACCAGCGGTGGATATGATGCGCCCGATGCCATTCTGGCAATCCACAGGGACTATGAGTTGGATAATCCAGGAAATCTGTGGGTGACAATTCCCACTGTTGATTACGCCCAGATGAGAAAATGGATTGATACCATAGCACCTGAAGAGAATTATCGTGCCGATGGGTATTTTGCTGCGTACATCCTGGATCCGAATGGGAAAAGAGTTGGTGCCTGGTATTCAATTCAGAGTACTACAACTGTGAAGTTTGTAGAAGGAAACAAGATTCTGGTGTACACTCCTGATTTGGGCCCAGATTTAAACAACAGAGGAATGAGACGAGGAGGGCCATAAAGGCAGGGATATAAAAATACCCCAATAAGATTACACCATGACTGATGCTTCTTTTTTAAAAACAATCAAACATAACTGTGATATTTCAGATGCCAGGGACAATGGAATTTACTCCATCTGTACCCTGGTGCTGAAATTGCGCAATCTTT
>JAUXHH010000006.1 GCA_030621655.1 Desulfobacterales bacterium | reverse complement strand
AGGGCATAAACGACCAACGGGAGACTCCGAGGAAGAATCACTTCGGCTATGGTTTTCCCATGCCGGATCGACGATGACGCTGAAAATGG
This sequence comes from Desulfobacterales bacterium, assembly GCA_030621655.1. Classification (GTDB taxonomy): domain Bacteria; phylum Desulfobacterota; class Desulfobulbia; order Desulfobulbales; family BM004; genus BM004. The sequence continues at coordinate 22,879 of JAUXHH010000006.1, read as the reverse complement.
GCTGCAAACGGCATCTCACAGATCCAGGAAATTACCATTCACCGCCTAAATAGGGATTTTCTTTCTTTTCCCGTCCTACGGTGCTTGTTATACTGTCACCATAATCATGTCCGGGCCAGATTGTCGTCTCATCAGGGAGAACAGCTATTTTACCGGAAAGAGATTCAAGCAGGGTCGTGAAGTCACCCCCTGGCACATCAACCCTTCCGGCAGCACCGACAAAAAGGGTATCCCCGGTAAAAAGATTACCATCAACATAGAGGCAGATTGAGCCGGGTGAATGACCCGGTGTATGAATAATACGCAGGGTATAATTACCAAAAACCAATTGGTCGCCATCGTGAACTATTCTGTCTGCAGGAGGGGAGGGGGAGAATCCCTGGCGGTTAAAATATTCTTTTGCCTCCTGGTCATGCAGAAGAAGCTCGTCTGCTTCATGCCTGACAATGATAGCCTGTGTTGCCTCTTTGATAACTTTATTGCCGCAGGTATGGTCCGGGTGGCAATGGGTATTGACTATAAACAGGATATTCAGCTGCACCTCCTGAATGAGTGCGAGGAGTTTCTCCTCATCCCCACACGGGTCGATGACAACTGCCTCATGACTTTCTTCGCAAGCCAGTATGTAGCAAAACACCTTGTCAACTCCCAGCTGTAATTGTTTTAGGATCATAACAAGCCCTTTGTGAAATTATGAAAGTGCAATTATGAAACCACAATTTCATTTTCTGTTTTAACCCTGGTAAGTAAAATTATACCAATAATAAAGAAAAAAGTGAGCGCAAGGATAGAAAGCCTGGCAGAACCTGTCAGGTCTATAATCAATGCAAATAAAAGGGGTCCGAAAACAGAGGCGAATTTTGTACTGATGGCATAAAAACCGAAAAATTCAGCATGCTTACCCTTGGGGATTAAACTGGAAAAAAAGGAACGGCTGACAGCCTGGCTGCCTCCAAGTATCAAGGCTATAATAAAACCTAAAAGCCAGAACTCCCAAGCTGTATTCATGAAGTATGCGAATATTGTAACAACTATAAAGAGGGTCAGTGCAAGATATAATGATCGCTTGGCTCCATAAACTTCAGCCAGGCGGCCGAATATAAGGGTGCCCGGCATGGCGACAAACTGGATCATCAGGAAACAGGCGAGGATTGTTCCCTGGGATAGAGCCAATTCCTCACGGGCAAAAATTGCTGCCACTACAATAATTGTCTGGATTCCGTCATTGTAAAAAAGAAAGGCCACTAAAAAAAGAAGCAGGGAAGGATATTTCTTTATTTCAGTGAAAATTCTAAAATAACCACGAATACCACCCTGCGGTTTATCAACAATTACGGGACTGGCCGGCACACGAACATAGCGATAGGTCGGAACAGCAAAAACAAACCACCAGATTCCGGTCAGTAAAAAACCTGCCCGACTTGCTGCTCCTTTATCCGGAAAACCCAGAAATGAATATCCCTGGATAATGCCAAATATAAGCAACAGTGCAATACCGCCTCCGGCATACCCATAGGCAAATCCCTTAGAGGATAGACGGTCCAGTTCATGGTTTTGGGCCAGCTTGGGCAGAAAAGCATTATAGAAAACATTGCCGCCTGCAAAACCGATATTGGCAATTATAAAAAGAATCAATGCGAAGAGATATCTGCCTGGGGTCGCAAAAAAAAGCAGGGATGTGCAAAGACAACCGATCAAGCAGTAAGCAAAAAGGAATCTTCTGTGACTGCTCCACCTGTCGGCTAAACTGCCAAGGTAAGGAGATGTAATTGCCACGATCAACATAGAGCATGAAACTGCATATCCCCAGAGAGCCGCTGCTCGAAAAGTGTGAGTGAAACCAAAAAGAGAAATTGTGGCACCGTCTTCCGGTACCAGTGAGACAAAATAAACAGGGAGAACGGCAGAAAGAATCACAGTTGCAAAGGCGGAATTGGCCCAGTCATACATGCACCAGCCAAACCAGGACTGTTTTTTGGTAGGTGTTTTGTTCATGAACATACTTTTATCGTTCGCAGCGATACAGATTAATGTTGTTAATTATTTTTTTTGATAAAAGAAGTAACATAATTGTGGGCTCCGTGCATTTGAAGTCTTTAGAAGGCAGAAGATAAACTGCAATGCTTCTATATCCCTCAAATTTGATTTAAAATAGTAAGTTATGCATCTTCCTCGATTCATCTTCCAGATTCCAGCATTTACTTTGCTGTTTTTTTTCATGGTGATGGTCTGCTATGCGGAACAGTCATCTCCTGGTAGTCAGGCAGAACTTACCCAAAAGCAGCAGAACCAGAAGCTGTTTCTTGTAACAATGGCGGGTGTTGGTGTAATTACAGCATGGGGGGTTGCTCAATGGGATTATTTTTCTCAATCTCCTCATGCGATTTCGGAAGGATGGTTTTCAAACGATACAAAATACCTCTTTGCTCTTAAATTGAATGGTTTTAAAAACATGCAAAATAGCATGCTGAAGCATATTGAACTTCTGTTAGGATATTATACAAGAGGGTTCTCTGATGCAGAAGAGGCAAAACAAAGAAATATTTTCGTGGGGGTAGGCCTTAATCTCACAGATTTTTTTCGCAGACATTCCTATAATAAAACGGCTACAATCTTACGATATATTCAGATTCCTTATACCTATATCGAGTATGCAAACGATCTCAACGAGTAGCGTTTGAAAAAATAGACCAATAAGAGGAACCGGGATCATACGGTTCCTCTTATTGGATTTGCGTAACTATTAGCCGCGATATTTGAATGACAGACTGACTTTGGCCCTAAATGCCACAACTTTGTTGTCTTCAATACGCATGTCAAGGGTTGTTACTTCAGCCACCCTCAAATCTTGCAGACTCTGAGAAGCTCTTTCAACAGCTGTTTTTGCAGCATCTTCCCAGGATTCTTCACTCGTTCCTACCAATTCGATTACTTTGTATACACTTCCAGACATTTTGCACCTCCTTTACTAATTTAGCGGTCCAGGACAGTTTTTTTGTCCCCTTATATCCACCTGAATCCTTGAGCCGTCAAATGTACGGATTCAGGATCCAATTAAAGCAGGTTTACAATTACACGGCCGGTTTGCCGGCCCTGTAACATCTTTTCAATAATACCGGAAAGTTCGGGCAACCTGCATTCAGTGGCAAGAGAATCCAGATTTTCGATTTTCCATGCACCGGCAAGTTTCTGCCAAATTTTCTGTCTGATATGTATTGGGCACTTTGCTGAATCTATACCTAACAATGACACTCCACGCAATATAAATGGATAAACAGAAAGTGGAAGTTCGGGTGAGGCAACATTGCCGCAGCATGTTACTAAACCACCATAAGCAGTTGATTTGATAGTAGTGGCGAGGATTTCTCCGCCAACTGTATCTATTGCTCCAGCCCATTTTTCTTTAAGTAAAGGTTTTCCTGAGGAATCAGAGGCCTGCTGCCGGGAAATAATTTCAGCTGCACCAAGCTTTGTAAGGAAATCTGAAGCCTCGGGCTTGCCACTTACAGCTGTAATGCTATAACCCAATTTCGCCATTATTGAGACAGCAATGGACCCCACACCTCCGGTTGCACCGCTTATCAGAATTTTTCCCTGTTCAGGTAATACTGGGTGACTGACCAACTTATTTACTGACTGGGCTGCGGTAAAACCGGCAGTTCCATATATCATGCTTTCCCGTAATGAAAGATGCTGCGGGCAGTGGAGTGCCCATCCTGCAGGAATACGAATATACTGTCCATATCCCCCGGAAACATTCATGCCAAGATCAAAGCCGGTTGCAATTACCTGGTCCCCGGGGCTAAAATCGATACTGCTGCTTTCTTCCACAACTCCTGCTCCATCTATACCAGGGACATGCGGGTAATGCCTGGTTACCCCACGGTTGCCGGAAGCAGACAGGGCATCTTTATAATTCAATGACGAATAATGAACCCTGATGAGCAGGTCTCCTTGGGGTAATTCTTTTATGGTTTTGGTTTCAATCTCCCTCGTATAGTTGTTGGGGGAGGCTTCTTTTACAACCAGGGCTGTGTATGAATTGTTTTGCATAAGAAAAATTCCAGAAGAAAATAATTATGTTTACAGAGTACGTTTATTTCACAGTACAAATGCCGTGGATTGTATCACAGGCTTTTGCATAGAGTTTTGTAAGCCAGTCATCACCTAGGATGATATCATCCTTAGAATGATCACACTCAGGACAACGATGAATTCTGGATATTTTTCGCATTATTCTCCGGGTCGTGGCCACAAAAGTAGCATGACTCCAGGTCAGGGGAGAAACCGAAAGAGGCTTTCCCGTGACAGGATGGACCTGTTCAGCAAGTACTCCTGAAGGAAGGGCATGTTCGGCAACCCACTCGAGAATTTTTATAGATTCCTGCAGCTCTTTTTCATTGTGCGCCTTATCGGTCAGATGATCGGCAAGCCAGAGGGTACAGATAAACCAGGGATTACCGGGGAAACGAGTATCAACCCGGTGATAAGAGTCTCCCTCGTAGCGGGCAAGGCCGCCAACATTTGTATTAATCCAGAGTTTTTCCTTTAGGGCTGCAAAAGTTGCAGTAATGCGTTCGTCATCTGCAGCATAAAGTCCAAAGGCAAATAGTCCCCAGAGACTGGCATCACACGAATCATCATAAATAAGATTTCCATTTTCATCATGTGATATCATGCGGCAGAAACGATTTATTTCAGGACGCCAGAGATACTCTGAAGCGGCATCGCGTATTTCGGAGGCTACCTGCTGATAATGTTCAGCTAAATCGTCTTCTCCAAACACTGTACAAAAGAGTGAGGCTGCTGTGAGGCCACCAAAAACTGTTCCGGTGGTAAAGGAGAGCATGCCGCGACGTTCTTCCCATAAATCATAGGATGCATCCGGCAGCCCTGTTTCCTGATCCCTGTAGTGGCACATGAATTCTGCAGCCCTCTTGATAAGCGGCCGGTAGAGCGGTTTGATAAACTCAATATCCCTGTAAATGACAAAATGATTCCACAGGGCCCAGACAACCAGGGCTGTTTCATCTTCCTGGATCGGCAGCTGGTGTTGACCATTTTCCTGCCAGGGGTGCCAGGAAGAGGCGAGGGTAGAGTCAGGATTATATTTATGGAGGAAATAGCCCTCATCCGTTATTACCCTTGAGGCAAACTGGTAAAACCGCTGGGCAATAACAGGGTAACCGGCAACATCCAGGGCATTGGCCACAAGAGCTCCATCACGGGTCCAGATATAGGAATAGGTGTCACGGTTGAACATGACAACATCAGAGTCGTTCGCTGCCAGAATTCCGCCCTGTGAGTCAATCTGGGTATTGAGAAGCAAGAGGCTGCGACGATACAGTGATGCTACCTTGGGCGGCAGCTGGTCAAGGGAGAGAGTCTCCTTGTGGACCCAGAGATGCCAATAGTCAGCCGTTCTTTTAATCAATACTTCAGGAGATTTATGTTTGACGATTGCATCGAGACGGCGTACGCTTTGCCATGTCTCTCCTGCAGCAAGCCAATAGTAGGCTTTTTCCTGTGACATCCCTTTAATTTCAAGATGCAAGGCAATAACAGAATCGACCGAACCCTGGGCAATGGTATTGCCTGACAGAATTCCATCTTCCGCATCAACGTATGTTCCTTCTTTGCCATTGATATTTTTTTGGCCAACGGCAAACTGATCCAGCCCTGAAGTGTTCTCGGTTTTACCGCCTATAATGAAATAACGCGGCCCTTTATAATGGACGAGTCCTCCTGATTCAGGATCGAATGCAGCAGTATCCCCGACGCTGTTACCCGATATATCGAGGCTGTGACTGAGGAAGAGTCGTATGTGCCGGTCCTGTGGCAACATATTTTCAATGACTATTTCACGGACATAGACATTTTCATGGAAATCTACAGCATCACGGCACATGAGGAGTAAGCCCATACCTTTGTGATACAGGGACACACGGGTCACCAGGGTGTCCTCTTCATATCCCAGGTCAATCTTCCAATCTTTACCAACCCAGGAGAATTGGTTGTCTACCCAGACGCCAAGTCGACAGTATTCCCCCTGGACATGGTTCTCCTGGCCGACATGAGGAAAATACAGGTCGCGTATGTTGTAGTTATGATCAAAACATATGAGAAGTTTGCCGTTTCCAACAGGGATATCTCTTGGCATCCTGGTTCTCTCCTGATGTCAGGTTGAAATTCCTACATTTCCCTCAAAAAACAACAATGAAGATTTTGACCCGGGCTAAGTATTTTGCATAATACGATAGAATAGTTTTTATCTTACTGAGAAACTGTGACAAAAGTCCAGTATTACAACTATAAAAAAAGGAGCCCGCTGTTTTTTAAATGGTCAATCAATTTCCTGTGCCCGGCAGGAAAGGCATAATTGCAGAGTTCTTCAGGATTTACCAAACGATATTCCTGTGCTGCATGAAGGACAGGTTCAAACCTGCCATCCATTAAGCTGCAGAAATAGCAATGCAGCGTTACCCGGTAGATCGTGTAACTATGCTGCACAGTGGTTATTCTTTTAACTTTGCCGATCTGCAATTCAGTCTCTTCAGCATATTCCCGGACCAGAGCCATCTCAGGAGTTTCACCAGGTTCAAGGCGGCCGCCCGGAAATTCCCAGAGGTTGGCCCAGACTCCTTTAGTTTTACGCTTCTGGATGAGGATCTTGCCTTTATAGGTGAGGATGCCGGTGACCATTTCAATAAAAACAGTTTGGGAAGGTTTGGCGATAACCGGTCTTTTATCTGCAACATCTTCCATCAAAGACCTGCAGAAATCCCTGACAGGACAAACCTTGCACCGGGGATTCCTTGGAATGCACACAAGGGCACCAAGCTCCATGAGAGCCTGGTTGAATTCTCGGGCGCGCCCATGGGGGATCATTTTTTTCGTCTTTTCCCAAATAAAGGCATGTGTCTTTTTATCTTTGACCGGCTTAGCAAGATTAAACAACCGGGCAAAGACCCGCTCAATATTTGCATCAATTATCGCATACTCTTTATTGAAAGCAATACTCATGATGGCTCCGGCAGTGTATTTTCCTATGCCGGGTAATTTCAACAGGAGTTTATAGTCTGATGGTAATTCTCCATTATGCTGCTCTGTAAGACTGTTGGCTGTCCTGATGATATTCCCAGCCCTGGTGTAATATCCCAGTCCCTCCCAGAGCTTCAGCACTTCTTCTTCATTTGCCCTGGTAATATTTTCTATGTCAGGAAGCCTCTTTATCCATTTGATAAAATAATCAACCACACGGTCCATCTGGGTCTGTTGGAGCATAATTTCCGAAATCCAGACATGATAGGGGGAATATGTCTTTCTCCAGGGCAGATCTCTGGCATTTTTATGAAACCAGTTTAAAAGGTTTTGCTGAATTTTTTTCATATATAATAGGAAATATGATCTTTTTGAAATCAACTACAATCCAAAAGGAACATTTCGCTGTTGTTTAATTCAAACTGCAGAAGATGATACGGCAGTTGACCTGGCAACTGGAATCAGATGGCAGTTTGCGGGAAGTGGAATAGGTTCCTTTCGCCAACTGCAGACCTGGATGGCATGGATCAACCAAGCAGGCCTGGCAGGTTTTCATGACTGGCGTCTGCCAACGATAGAAGAGGCGTTATCCCTTCTCAGGGGAGAAAAAGGAGAGCACGGTTCTTATATACACCCGTGCTTTAGTTTTAAACAGGGATATATTTATACCGCTGACAGACGCAAGCCGGGGGGGTATTGGTTTGTTGATTTCCGGCAGGCCAAGGTGTATTGGGCCTCCGGCACCATGGCCGGCGGCTTTGCCAGGCTCTGCCGTTCATCAGATTAAAACACTCTGTTCGTTTCAAAACTTTACAAATTTCATACAATCCAGGCGTTGCATCATATTCTTGTTAATTGCCGAGATGTTCGTAAATAAATGCGGGTTAGCAGGTCGAGTAGCCGCAACTTACACACTGGCTGCAGCCGCCGCTGCGGCGCAGGGTAAGTTTGCCGCAGGCCGGGCAGGAAGAGTAGGATGATGGTTCTTCATATGGATCCGGATCTTCCTTGCCGTTTATTTCCGAGGCACAGTTGTCAAGCACTTTGGCCAGGGCAGCCGGGATGGAGAAAACTCTTCCCATGGAACTACTGGACCACACTGAGTCTGAGGATATATCCTCCAGGGTCCGTGCTATTTTGTTGACCAATCGGTAATCATGCTGCAGGGCCACGGAAATAACGCGGCCAAGTGATTCGCACATGCCGTGAATGGTTGATCCTGACTTTGTTGTATTGATAAATACTTCACGGATGTGATTTTTTTCACCCTTGTTTGCTGTTACATATAAAGAGGCCGGGCCGCTGAATTTGAAGGTGGAGCCACGGCGCTCTCCAAGCTCAGAGAAAGGTATGCCCGGTTTTTCAGCTGCCTTGGCTGAATCACTCAGAACTCCTGTTATGGAAGAGTCGCGGAACATGGTTACGCCTTTGAGTTTGCTGTCGCGGGCGACGAACAGCATCTCCTTGATATCATCAACTGTTGTTGAAGACGGCAGGTTAATGGTCTTGGAAACAGCGGTATGATTAAAGGTCTGACACGCCTCAAGTAGCCGAATCTGTTGAAGCGGAGTTATATTATGTGCTGTCTGGCTTTCAACCCAGTCAAGTTTGTTTTCATCATAATCGTAGAATTCCTTGGGTACCAGGGTGAACTCCTTCCAGGAGCCGTCAGCATCCTTTACCCTGCGTGACTGTATCATAGAAAAATAGGGCTCCACACCCGTACATGCAACCTGCATCAACTGAGAAATGGAGCCGGTGGGCGCCTGGGAAGTTGTTACGGAATTAAAGAGACCCCCTTGTTTCATAACCGTGTCAAAAATCCTTTTTATATGTTTCTGCCAGGTTGCCTTTCTCGGAAGCTGGTTGGCAAATGCCTTGGCTTCTTTGGCAATATTCTTGGTATAATCAAGGTCCCATTCCCGGACTTCGAGTTTCTGGCCTGTTTTTTTCTTGTAGTAGTCAGCATAATCAAGGCTGCCCTGCATGGAACCGAGCATGAGGGCAAGCTGGGTTGCCTTGGCAAATTTTGGTGCCTCATGTTCGTCAGCATAGGAAATATCATAGTGATTCATGGCATGCTGCAAGCCTGTAAAGCCGATTCCGATGGGCCTGAATTTCAGGGTGTTTTCCTTAATACGCTCAATTGGCGGGAAACCACCCATGTCGAGAATCTCATTGCCGGCTATTGCTGCAAGTTTTGCATTCTCATAGACTTTATTGAGAAAATCGGGAAATTTGTCACTCAGGCATTTCTGCAGGTTAACGGTCAGAAGGTTGCACGCCGTGTCCTTTGTGGACAGATATTCACCACAGGGGTTTGAGTAGACCGGGTTATGTTTTTTGAGCACCGGGGTGTTCTCAATACTCTTTTGGGTAAAAAGAAGGCCCGGATCGCCTGATTTCCAGATATACTCGGCTATCATCTGGATCAATTCTTCATTTTCCCAGAATTTATCATTGGTCACATTAACAGATACATTACAACCGGTGTAGATGCCTGGATTGTCACCTTTAAAAGTTACGAGTTCCTTGATGTCTTTTATGTCCCAGTCAGCCTGGATCATCAGGGCTCCACGCCTTTTGCCACCCTGGCTGATCCTGGCTGAAAGGTGTGAGTAACCCTTGGCAAAGGACACAGGGCCTGAGGCTGTTCCCTGACCTTTGTCAACCGGTGAACCTTTTGGCCGGATATCTGAAACATCAATACCACCGCCGCCCGAATGCTGAAAAATGGTAACCAGGTCGCGTTCCATATTAAATATGGCCTCGGTGGAGTCTTCAACACTGCCAAGCGGGTAACAGGAATAATAACCTTTGCGTTGTGTGTGGGGATTGCCGCCATTCATCAAAAAAGGTGTGGCAGTAATAAACTGGAGATTTACCAGGGCTTTACCTGTTCCCGGGTATGAAAATTCTTTACTGGCCCGCTTTAAGACTTCGGCAAGATTTTTTTCTACAGGTTTTCCTGATTTAGGATCCCTGATAGCATATCTCTCTCGCACCAGATAATCTTCAAACCTGTCCCATTCCTTGACGGCATCTTCACGGTTAATCGGTAATTTCATTCTCCAGACTCCTTACAGTAGAAAAATTGATGTGATATTGGATAATTAAGTGAAATTTATTGAGATAAAAAAATACAGGAAAACTCACAACTGTATAGATTTACTGATAAAATTATTATTCTTCAGAGAGCTGAGTAAACTCTTGAATGAATCAGGAAATGAAAATATATAATAAACCAGCTTGTGTGTCAAAGGAAAAGACACCACAATATGTTGTGTGTCATGTTGAAATTTTATAAACCCGGATGCAGAGGGATTTTGCAGGCCAATTTTTTTTAATTCAACTTTTGGAAGTTTTTTGAAAGAGCGGAAATAGCGTGAAAGAAGTTTTCATTTTTCTACCCCAATAACATTATGAAAAGCATTCCGATGAACATAAGCAGGGTGCCAAATCCACGGTATTTAAAATCTGCTTCTTTGAAAAGAAACCAGCTTAAGAGAACACTGAACAGTATGCTGCTTCTTTTGACAGCTACCATATATGCAGCGGTGGACACGGAAATGGCCAGAGAATGAAAACTGATGTGAACCATGAGTAAACAGCCGAGCCATATTCCCTTTGGGGATTGGCGCAGGATTTTATGCCAGTTATCTTTGCGGGTTACCAGTAAACCGACGAGCACTATAATATTAAAAACCAGGAAGAAATAGTATGAAAAGAATAACGGCGACGAATGGAGCATGGCCTTCTTGCCAATAACTGCAGCAAAGGCAAACAGAACAGCGACAATGAGCATGAACCAGGAGCCTTTCTCATGCAAAAAAGCAATAAATGGTCCCATCAGGTTTAGTTGGGCTTTCTTAAAGTGTAAAATATATCCGCCCATTATAATAAGGCCAATGCCAATACCGCCCCAATGGTTTATGGATTCCCCAAGGATAAAAAACCCCGTTAAGATCATGAAAGCAGGGGTAAAAGCCAGAAACGGCACTGACAGGGAAATCGGGGAAATTTTTATGGCATAAAGATACAGAATATAGGCAAGAATATTAATGGGAATCGAAAGTATGAAATTCCACCAGAAGATTCGATCCAGTGGAGGAATTTCGACGAAAAAACATCCAATCAACAGAAGAGGCAAGGCCCAGAAAAGTTCAAGAACCGCAATTTCCATAGGCTGCAGATCTTCATAGGTTTTTATTGATACATCCCTGGCAGCAATGGATATAGCTGTAACAATAGACAGAAAAAACCAATTCATAAGCGTATAAAAATCCTATGTTCAAGGATGGTGGAGACTGAGAGCTTCTATCCCGGTTAATTCAGGCTAATATTTTTTATCAAGATACTCTCTGATTTCCTGCGAAGTGGCAGCAGGATTTTCGGACAGATAACTGGCTATGCTGTTGGCTACAAGGGCAGCTGATATTGAAGTGCCGGCATACATTCCAGGTTCTCCGTTATAGCCAACAGGCAGGTCAGCAAATCCTGGGGCGTAAAGCGTAACAAAATCACCGTAATTTGAATTTTCCCAGGTTTTACCATGGGGACCCAAGGCACCAACTCCAATGACAGAAGGGTAGGCAGCAGGATAAACAGGGTTGCCGGTTGGATTGTTACCGGCTGATGCAACTATCACAAGGCCCTGCGCCTTGGCATATTCAAATGCTTTTTCCATAAAATTACTTCTGGTTTCACTTCCCCAGCTGAGACTCATGACCTTGGCGTTGTTTGCCAGGGCAAAATTAATGGAGCTCAGTATATTGAAATCAGTTGTATAGCCATTATTGTCAAATGCCCGTATCGGAATGATGGGCATATATGACATATCTCCGGCAACAGAACCATAGGGCTTCACTATTCCAGATGCAATATACGCCATTTGTGTGCCATGTCCGAGCGTATCCGTAATTGAAGCCTCAGGATTCATGACATCAAAAGAAGACATGACAAATTTTTCCAGTTCAACATTGTCAGCCAAACCGCTATCAAGAATTGCTATGGGAACATTATTGTCAGTGGGAACATATAAATTCGGATCAATACTTATCTGATTTGAACCAATCAGTTGAACAACCGGGGGGTCGAGGGGATAGGCATAATTGGGTTGTGATACGTCTATATTTAGCTTGTTTTTAATTTCCCGGGCAATGGCGAAAACATCGGAATTTGACGGGAGCAGAATTTTTGCAGGGCCGGGAAGGCTGCTATAAAAAAGCGTTGCATCAAAGGCCTTAATTAATTTTTCAAGTTCCTGAAGATTTACACCGAGGTTTAGATAGAGAATAATTTCGTTCTCAACATAGAAAATCCCTTCACTGTTTTTCGTAATGTTCAAAGTTCGTTTTGGCACCAGGGGTTTCATCAGGTGTTTTCGTTCAGATTTGAAAACCTGGATCTCTGTTAACTGTAGGGCATTTTTCCCAGCACTGTCAGAACGGGCTTCCCAAAGTAAAGAATAACTGGCAGGTTTGAATATCGTTTCAAGAGCCTGGTCTACAGGGCGATTTTTGAAGTTGGTTGTAATGAGGGGGTTAATCCGGGGGTCTATTTTGACAATCACGCCGTCTCTGGCCAGCTTAAGGAGAATAACTTGCAACGGTACCTTTTCAGCTGTCACTGATAGTGTTTCCCCTTCCAGTAACACTTTAAGCTCACCAGCAGCGAGGAAAACCGGGAGATTGCACAAAAACAGAATAAATATAAAAAGCACTATTGTGGATAAAAGTGTGGATTTTCGCAATCTGATTCTCACTGAATTCATTAGTTAATCATTTATCATTCATCATAAATAATAAGTCATGATGCGAAAATAGGAAGGTATAGAAAAAAATCTTTCAGCTGAGTAACAGTCGTCAGGTGATTATCCGTACTGTGCAGAACAGAAAAAGGGCGGTTAATATACTTAACCGCCCTTTGATGAAATAGGTGTTATTATGAACAGTTTATTCAATATTGGCAACAACCCTGCGGTTCCTTTGCCTGCCGGCGTCCGTATCATTGGATGCAATAGGATTGGATTTACCATACCCGACAGTTGAAATTCTTGAAGCGTCAACATTGAACTTTTCAACAAGGTACATCTTAACATTATTTGCTCTCCGCCTGGAAAGAGTCATGTTGTATTCTTCAGTGCCTATTTCGTCGGTATGACCTTCCAACAGGAGATTAGCTTCGGGATATTTATTCATGGAATCAGCAATCTTTGTAGCATCGTCATGGTATTCGGGCCGGACCACAGCCTTATCAAAATCAAACTCAAAGTACAGTGTCATTGTTATTTTCTCTACCGGTTTTTTCATAACTGGTGCCGGTTTTTTCATAACCGGTGCCGGTTTTTTTATGACTTTTGCAAGAAATACCTCCGTGACAAATTTGTCCATTCCCTGTGCATCACCTAAATAAAATGTCTCTTCACTACTAATAGCGCTGCCATCAATGGCAAAACCGCATTTACCTGCAGCAGCAATTTGTTCCATGACAACTTTACCCTTGGGGTCATCACCAAGAAGGACAGTATATATGCATATATTGTTGCCGTGCATCTCTTTCATTGAAGCAGCAGCGGCCGCAGGACTGGCTGCATCAGTATTGACGCCGTCACTAAATATAATAACTGCTTTTTTCCCAGGTTTATCCAACAAATCGTATGACCCGTGGATGAGAGAATTGGCCATCGGCGTTATACCACCTGTTCCGCCTATGGAAAGAATTGCACTATCCAGGCCAGCTTTTGTGTAGCCTGTCATACCGTAAATAAGACCTTTTTCAGAATGGAACGGGCCGAGACCACGCAGACCTGCATTCACATCAAAATTATCGGGAAGGGTATCGTTGAGGCATCTCACTAGATCCTTGGATTGAGCCAGTTTTGATTCATAGGAGGCTGTTGTGCCAGCTGCTCTTTCGCTCATTGAGGACGAGGCATCCTGGATGATCAGAAAGCTGTCAATCTTTTTCTGATAATCACCGCTCTTGAGCATGGAGTTTATATTATTGTTTGTACAGCCAGTATCTGCAGGACCCATGGACTTACCTGCACAGCCTGACAGAACTAACGCGAGGACCAGCACCAATAGATTTACAACAAGGTTTTTTGTTTTCATGTTCCCTCCTATATTTTATTGTTAAAATTTAAGATGCATGAATTGTTCTCAATAAACAAGAACTTGTAACAAGTTATCTGGAACAAATAAACTCGAAAAGACTTATATGACGAACTTAATTGTAATATTTGAATCGCTTATCAATGATTCTCTAATAAAACCTCTGTAGTTTGTCACGAAAAAAAGGGTGGTTATTATCTAACCACCCTTTTTTGTATTGTAGTAATAAAGATTAATTATTTGTCTATCATAGCTTCGATTTGTGCCACAACCCTGCGATTGTTCTGCCTTCCTTCTTCCGTGTCATTGGTGTCAACTGGTTTAGATTCACCAAAGCCGCTGGTTGATATCCTTGAAGCATCAATGTTGAATTTTTCTACAAGCTCTTTCTTGACATTTTCGGCTCTTCGCGTGGAAAGATTCATGTTGTATTCATCATTACCTGTACTGTCTGTATGGCCTTCAAGTTCAACATTGATTTTAGTGTATGCCTTAAGGAGGTTTGCCACCTTTTCAAGATCTACCTTATATTGTGCTTTAACATCAGTCTTATCAAAATCAAACCCAACAAGAAGGGTGACTGTGACTTTCTCTACAAGAGGTATCGGACAACCCACTTCATCAACCTTTATACCTTTAGGGGTGTCCGGGCATCTGTCACTGCTGTCAAGGACACCATCTCCGTCACTGTCTATATCCGGTAATGGGCAGCCCACTTCGTCAACCTTTACACCTGCAGGAGTGTCCGGGCAGTTGTCACGGTAATCAGGGACACCATCCCCGTCACTGTCTAACGGACAACCAACCGCGTCGACCGTTACACCTATAGGAGTGTTCGGGCATTGGTCAATGCTGTTGCCAACTCCGTCTCTGTCATCGTCCATTTCAAGAAAAACACGGGCTACAAAGTCACCCATGCCTTTGCCGACATTCACCGTATTGCATTCCGTAAGGGGTCTCATATAGAGGTTGTTTGCCTGGGTGGCAAAACCGCACCCTCCCTGAGCTGCAATCGCTTCCATAGTCGTTTTACCAACCGGATCATAGCCTATGAGGACAGTATAGATGCAGACATTTTCACCATACATCTTTTTCATTGCAGCTGCGGCTGCCACTGGATCATTCTTCTTGGATATGTCTCCATCACTGAATATAATGATTGCTGTTCTGCCTGACACCTGTTTAAGGTCATTGATGATGGCGTCGCCGATGGGATTTTCGAGATCTGCCATGGTGGCATCATATGCTTTCACAGCAAGAACTCCATCTTCCAAGCCGGCCTTTGAATAATGGCTCATTCCATAGACAAGGCCATTTGCAGAAGAAAGAGACCCGAAAATTCGCAGCCCTGCTTTAACGTCGAAATTTTCAGGAAGGGAATTGTTCAGGCATCTGATCAGACCCTTTGAGAGCGCTAGTTTTGAAGGACTTGAGGGGGAATTCATTTCTGCTTTATCATTCATTGAGAAAGTGGCATCCTGGATAATGATAAAATTATCGGTCTTTTTTTGATAATCCCCGCTATTAATCATCGCATTTAAATCCACTGATGTACAGGAAAGGTCTGAAGTGCTTTTTGTAGACATACCTGCGCAGCCTGATAGGGCAAAAGATAGGATCAATATCAATAGACTTGTGACAAGATGGTTAGTTTTCATGTCCCTCCTTAATTAGAAACTAGAAAATAAATTCTTTGAATAATAAAATCGGTAATTTAGTCTGAAAAAAAGAAAAATTTGAATTATATTTGTTAATTAACTCGTGTTTACTGATTTGTCACGTACAAAATGACAAGGTAAATCATTTGTTCGATTGTTCATTGTTTTGTGTCAGTTTGTGTTTAGGCCGGAAAATATTACCGAGCATTATAAGTATTTTGATGACGCCTCTCCATATCTTCGGAAGGAGCCAGATTAGCAGTAGTATAAAAAATATAATAAAGATGACAAATAATAAAGGATAGTGAAGAGCAGCCCAGAGTCCCGCAATTACAGCAGCATCTTCACCAAGAGATGCAAACCAGTTGGTAAATGGTTCAGGCGAGGCATTGATAAGCACTCTGGTCCCTGCCTTGGTCGCATGGGTGGATGCAGCCAGACCTCCACCCAAAAGGGCAGCCGCAATGGCAACAGAAGGATTCGCATCCCCGACTGCGGCTGCAGCCAAAAGGGCGCCTAAAGGAATTCTGATAAATGTATGTACTGTATCCCAGCCGTTATCAACACCTGGGATCTTATCGGCAAAAAACTCAACGATATACATGACGCCGGCCCCACTTATTATCAACGGATCGGATAATATCATCAAGTTGGGGGGCAAGGCTATATTGCCGGTTGAACCCATAATTCCCAGTACGAGAATAGCAGCATAGAGGTTTATGCCACTGGCCCATGCAACGCCCATGGTTAGAGCAATTGTTTGAATAATGGGATCAAGATCTGCCATATGTCCATCAACTTTTTTCTTTATTGACTAAAGGCGGTTGCTGATGGCAGTCAATGACAAGTCTATCCAGGGATTGGCGGGCTGCCTTCAAGGCTTTGTTGGCCAGGCCACAGCCCTTGAGGACTTCGGGAATATCTTTGCCGAAGATTATGTTCATAATCTCGACCGGTTTCAATTGAGCTGACGGGGCAGCCGGTACATATCCTTCCAACTTGCCTGACACCCGGAGCAACATGCCGCCGTCAACCAGTTCATCAACGATAACGCCGATAGCACTGTCAGGTTGACTAAGGTGACGGGCCAATAAAGGCTTGTTTGTTACCTTTCTTGCCGTAAAGTCGTTCAGAGCCGTTTCCATGATATCAAAGGCCATAGCAAGCCGGACAACCGGTGACAGCTTTAATTTTTCCCACTGGTACTGTTTCCAGGACTGGAAGGCAAAAGCCACCTCGGCACCCAGAAGAAAAACCACCCAGGCCACGTAGATCCAGAGGAAAAAGAGGGGCAGTGTGGCAAACGAGCCGTATATAGCATTGTATTTTGCAACTCCGATCTGCATCTTGATATAAAGGATTTGTACCAGGTACCAGCTGAAACCACCGAAAATTCCGCCAGCCAGGGCCGGGATGAATTCTACTCTGGTATTTGGTATAAAACGGTACAGCAATACAAATGTTAAGATGAGAATTAAAACCGGCAGCAACTTAAGAAAAAAACCAAACATCGCGATAGGTAATATTTCCTGAATCCGGGAATAAAGAATAGTACTCTGCAGTGTAGTCGATGTGGCCAGTGCCAGGTTCACGCTGATAGGCAGTAAAATCATTAAGGCCATGTAATCAATGATCTTGCGGCCAAGTGCCCGGCCTCTGCTTGTCTGCCAGATGGCATTCATGGACTGCTCGATGGAGCCCAGTACTCCCAGAGCGGCAAGGACCATACCCAGGATGCCGAAGGTGCCCAGGGTGGCGAAATTGGTTCGGTCAACATAATCGAATATTTGATTGACTGCGTTATGAAGATGGCTGGTAAGATTGTCGGATTGTGATTCTTGCTCAGTGGCTTGGTCTGCGCTATCCGGAACCTGGGTAGAACCTTTCTCCGGTTCCTCGGCAGAAGGTGGTTTATCCTGATCTGGAACAGAATCAGGATTTTCTGATGCGGATTCAAATTGTTCAATAAAAGTGAAGGCCGCCACACGCATCTGGTCCCCGGCTCCAAGTCCCTTCAATACTGCAGTTCCCAAGGCGAGCATCGGCACAAGGGAAAGGACTACGGTAAAGGTCAAGGCACTTGCCCTGAGGGTGATCTTGTCCTCTTGAGCCTCGCGGGTTACGATAAAGATGATCCGGCAGGCAGCACGCAGTATTCTGGTGCCAAGCTGGTCGTTGGGTGCTGAATTCCGCCAGATCCAGTCTTTAGAAGCTTTCCAGCTTTGTTGGATCTGGTCCAGCAGATTGAGTTCATCAGACATAGTTTCCTGTTTGTCGGTTTGTTTCTTCGTCATATAGTTATTAGTACGAGCTTATATTATCTACCAAATAACCCTTTGAGTATATTTTCAGTTGATGATTTCTCTCCGGATTCCTGTCCTGAGCTGTCCATCTGTTTGAGAACCTCTTTCTGCAACAATTTTTGCACTTGCTCCTGAACACCTTTCATATCGAGGGTAGGGTGCGGACTTTTAATATTGCCGGTCAGTTTAAGATGCAGGGTTGAACCGCCCTGTTCATCTGTCAGATATTTTGCAAAGGATGTGCGTGATTTCAATTTGTCGGCCAGGGCTGGAGAGAGATGAAAGGTCAGGGGCAGATCCAGAGAGCCGTCAAGTCCTATAATACCATCTGCTTCAGCATCAAGATCAACACCCTGCATGTTTGTCTTTATCTTGACCTTGCCCCCTTCTATTATAGTAAAAGTACCTGTAAGGTTTTTATAACTGACGTTTTTCAGTTCCTGCAGCCCTAAAAGGTTGGCAATTGAATTTGAAACCGTTGTGCCCTTAATTCCTCCATCGGTAAGGGTAAAGGAGCCGTCTGCAGTAAGAACTTTACTGATCTGCTCCCAGGTGGTTCCTGCACCTGAAAAAGTGGTCGCAGACTGGAGAGACCCGCTAAGCATACCGGCAGCTTTCCGGATAAGTGCAGAACTGAGATCACCAGCCTGCACAGACTGCAACCCCAGTTTACCGTCATAGGCCATGCCAGGCTGATTAAGATCAACGTTCATGTTGGAATCAAGTTTGCCCCCATACGCCTTGGCAGAAAGCTCTTTCACCGTGAGTACACCTTTGGTCAGGTCAAATGCCAGGATAAAATCATTGGCGGTCAGCCCCTTGTACATTGCCTTGTCTACTTTCACGGTGCCTTTGGCGACCAGGCCCGGGGGAAGGGAGTCGGCAATTATATCAGATGATTTCTTTTGGGATGATTGTTTTTTTTGTGATTTACCGGTTTGTGTTTTGGGCAACCCGGCAACAATTCCAAGAAGTTTGTCGATATTTAAGGATTTGCTGCTGATTTTAAGGGTAGCATTTGGCGCCTGCATGTAACTCTTAACATCTGCTTCAGCATGAACCTGTTCACCTTCCAGGTTTGTATCCAGGATAATATCCATATCTTTCTGACTGATATTACCTTTGCCGTTCAGCTTGGTTTGCGCTTCGCCGTAGGCAACAGCAGCTTCAAAATCAAAAGAACCTTTGTATTGCAGATCCTGAATGGTTCGTCCCAGTGCTACGCTGAGCCTGGCGCTTGTTGTGGCGTCAACTGCAGGAATTTCACCCATCTGATCATGAATTTTAATCCGGGCCTTGTTGAATCGTATCTGGTTTATGGTCAAGGCCAAGGGCAGGGCCGCTGATGCTGATCCGGGTTTTTCCGGTTTCTTTTGCGCAGTATCTTCAGACAGAAATGCTAGAGTGGAAAAATTGAACTGACCGTTCTTGTCACGGAGTATCTGGACAGCAGGTTCATCAAAGCGGATTTCGCTGATGATAAGTTTTTTCTGCAGCAGGGGCAGCAGTTCGTAACTGAGAACAAAGGCCTTGGTGCTGACAAAATTATTGTTCTTGTCAGCTTCCTTGATCAAAAAATCTTTGATGGTGATGCCGGACAGGAGACCAATTTTTATATCACCTATGGAAACTTCCCTGCCCAAGGCGGCTTCGGCCTGAGGTATGATAAGGGCTTTAACCCTTTCTTCGGTTAAATAATAATGTACAAAGGCAATAAGCCCTGCAATAGAAACAACTACCAGTAAAACGATAATGCCGAGTACTTTACCAAATTTACCCATGATATTACCCCTTTCATCAAGTATTTGCCTGCTGGAAAAAATTCAGCTTAATGTCAGTCTACAAGTTATATACTCCGGTGTTGAACCTGAATTTTATTCGCTTGATTCGCGCCATCCTTACATTTTATCAGTCTCGTTTTCAAATGAGAGTTATTATGCAGTGTGCTGGATTAGTTATGATTTTTCAGATTAATATGCCCAGTAAAATAATGCAAATATATCCAAAGAGCTTTACTTATCTTCAAACTATCATTAATAATTCTTATTATGAAATTGTTTTTATTAACATTTTTTAGGAGGATATCATGAAAAGAATTCTGCTGGTTGTTATTGCTTCAATTTCACTGTTAATGGGATGTGCTGCCCAAAATGAACCCATGACAGGGCATAACGAAGGAATGACAGAAGAACATGGACATGGTGATGCCAAAATAACTCAACATTTTGATGACAGTTTAACGAAGTTGACCGACAATAATTTGTACAGTCTGGAGCTTGTAATCCCGAATAAGAATCTGATGATGGGAGTCAATACAGTAGAGATAATTGTCCATCATGCCACCGGCGGTGATGTGGCGCAGGGCGAACTGACGGTGACCCCCTGGATGCCGGGTATGGGACACGGGGTTATGGAAAAGCCGGTCATTACTGAAAGGGGCGGTGGTCTGTATAGTGTAGATAATGTCATTTTTTCCATGACCGGTCACTGGCAGCTGCAGGTAAAAGTCTCTAAAGACGGCAAGGAAGACTCAACTGTTTTTGATTTTCCTGAAGTCAAAGCCATGGGTCATGAACACTCTATGATGAAGGCTCCGCCACCAGAGGATCTGGACTATTCCACCATGAAAATGACGGCTGGCGATGCATTTACTGTCATGTATAAGAGTACAAGCGGCAAAATCAGGATCAACCGGATACATAGTTGGGAATTGACGGTAAAGGATGCAGCCGGCCAGCCGGTAAATAACGCAAAGATAACTGTAGTTGGAGATATGCCCGAACATGGACATGGATTGCCGACCCAGCCTGAGGTCGCAAAAATCGGATCTGGCGGTCTGTACAGAGTTGACGGCATGAAGTTCACCATGCCTGGCTGGTGGGTTGTTACTGTAAGTATAATGGCCAACGGTATACACGACAGTGTTTCTTTTAATCTGAATCTCCTTTAAATGATAATTAAGCAAGAGGGTTATATGCGAAACAATTATATCCGGGCCATTGGGTTTGCCGTTGCAATTAGTTTATTGCTTTTAATTGCAAATATGACTGTTCCGAAAACAGTGTTATCCATGGATCAACATACCTGGTCTGATCAGGAAAAAGCCATTCTTGGCTCTCTATGGATAGGATCACTGGGTTCCTTGCCGGTTGATCCGTCAAACAAATACTCGGACAACCCCAAGGCTGCCGCTTTCGGAAGAAAGCTGTTTTTCGAGGATCACTTCAGCGGTAACATGAAGGTCTCCTGCGCCACCTGTCACCGTGAGGATTATTCATTTACAGACAACCTGCCGCTTTCCCATGGCATGGATACAACGCCGAGAAGATCTATGCCTCTTGCCGGCGTTGCTTACAATAGCTGGTTCTTCTGGGACGGACGTACTGACAGCCTTTGGTCCCAGGCATTGGGTCCCATTGAGAGCAAACTGGAGCATGGAATCTCCCGGACCATGAGTGCTTATATTATAAGTAAGTATTACCGGGAAGAGTATGAATCCCTTTTCGGCCCCATACCTGAGATTACTGAAGATAAATGGCCCCAAGAGGCCAGGCCTGCCCAGGATGATCCCAATGCGCTCAAGGCCTGGGTGCTGATGACTCCTGAGCAGAGGGACGCGGTAAACCGCATCTATGTCAACATGGGCAAATCCATTGCTGCCTTTGTCAGGACCATTGTGCCGCAACCTTCACCTTTTGACCACTATGTTGAGCAGGTACAGGCAGCAGACACAACAAATCCCAGAATGGCATTAACCAATGATGAAGTTGCGGGTCTGCGTCTTTTCATAGGTAAAGCAAAATGTACCAACTGCCACAACGGCCCAATGTTCACCAACAGTGATTTCCATAACCTCGGTCTACCACAAAACAAGAAGGCTGCATCAGATGAGGGTCGTTCAACAGCAATTACCCAGGTGCTCAGCAGTGAATTCAACTGTTTGGGTAAATACAGCGATGCCCATCCCAATGAATGTCCCGAACTACGGTTTATTGACACCTCAGATAAAAAATATGTCGGGGCCTTCAAAACCCCCACTTTAAGAGGTGTGACTGACAGACCCCCATATATGCATGCAGGCCAGTTTGCCACGGTACGTGAGGTGCTGGAATTTTATCGCAGTCAGGCACAAAATCCTGAACTGGGCCATGGGGATCTGACTGACAAAGAACTTAATCAACTTGAAGCCTTTCTCCATACCTTAAGCAGCCCCGTTACAAGCTTACAGGCTGAGGTAAAGTAAACTTTTATACATAAATAGTAGGACAAATTTAACTTATGGAAAAATTTTTAGATTCAATACCTTGGGCCTTCCTTGTAATAGCCTGCTTAACCTTGGGGTTGGCGCCCTACAACCCTCCACATTTTGTTGAAAAACTGCAGATGCTGATCAAGGGTCGTTTGGTTAGACCAATAGACTGGTTTGACTTTTTCATGCATGGCATTCCATGGTTTCTGCTCATTTTAAAAGGGATTTTCAGCTTGAAAAAATGATTTTGAAACAAACCAATTAAAAATATAAAACTCTATTATTAATGCCGCACGACCAATACCGTTTGGCTTATCAGGAGCAGGTATTTTGAAACGCAATCTAATTGTGTTTGTTTTTTTTCTGGTTCTTTTCTTTCTGGCCGCAGGATATCTTTCTTATTCATTTCTTCTCCCCCGTTATGTAGAAAAAAGGTTCCTTCCTTCTCTGGGAGACAAATTGTCCACCTCACTGACCGGTCAGGTTTTCTCCATCGGATTGAATGAAGCATCC
>JAUXHH010000219.1 GCA_030621655.1 Desulfobacterales bacterium | reverse complement strand
GCGCATCTCCTTCAACACCTCGGAGTCCGTGCTGATGCACATACCTTCCTGGATTTTCGTATCACAGGAACGCACAGGGGTTTCAGAACCTTCCAGCTCGACAACACAGAGTCCGCAGGCTTGATCCGCATTCTTTCCCCTGACATGACAGAGAGTGGGAATATAGATTCCCGCCTGCTCTGCCGCTTCAAGGATTGTTATGACCTCATGGGCGGTTATTTCCATTCCGTTTATTGTAATCTTCATTCTTCTCACTCCAATCAGTTAAGGCAACAGGGGAGGACGCTGCTGTAGTTTCTTCTGTAATTTTGCGAAAATACCATACTAACAAAAGAGTCTTTTTAAAATCAACTTTTATTAGGTATTTCTACTCATATTTTATCGCTGCCGGTTTGTTTTAAAAACGTCTTCTTTCCGTATTCCAAATGACACTGGCTGTTCCATGCCGTAGCACCACGGAACATATTATTTTTTTAAATAAAAAAAGCCCTCCCAGTTAAGGAAAGGCTTTTTTACTAAGAGGAGAAAAAAAATAAAAGTAACTACTTATGATGATATGAGCATTTTATGATTAAAAATATTTACAGATTACAATCCTTTTTTCTCGAACCAGCGAAACATGGCCAGTATTCCAGTCACAAAAACTATAATAACCAGCCAGCGGTTCACACCGATCAACTGGGGAAGGGTAAGATACCCTAAATTTTCCCAGCCAAGAACATTTTCCACAAGAAAGGGATAGGTTTCCGCATATAACCCGGCCCCGACTATCATGCCGAGAATACCCCAGAGAGAATCCCAGCGGCCTTCCCCGAGTGCGCCGCCCTGAGTGCCGGGACAGTAGCCCAAGAGTCCCCATCCCAGACCAAAAAGTATGCCTCCGCCAATGTTTTCGCTAAGCACCACAGGTTTGAATAAAAGACTTACAAGCCCGAACATTTCAAAAAAATGAATCCCCACCATGCCTACAATAATGGCAGACATCATGAATTTGATAATGGTCATGTCCTGAAAGCGCAGTGCTGCGATCTGTTTATCGTATCTGACCACCCTCGCCTTCTGGAGCAGAAAACCAAAGAACATACCGGTAATGAGTCCATAGATCATCTCTGCATTCATTATCTGTTACCTCCATGATAGATCAGCCGGGTCATAATGATGCCGCCGACAAAGAAAAATACCATGGCTATCAGGCCGCTGGCTGCAAGCTGTATTATTCCTGAAAGGCCATGGCCACTCGGGCAGCCTCCTGCCAACCTGGCACCATACATGGCAACAATACCACCAATGAATGCAACTATTCCCCGCAGCGCAGGATTGGTCCCGAACCGTTCAGCCCACATATCCGGCACTCCCTGCCACTTGAAACTATCTGACGTCAGTGCAGCCAGGAGCGAACCTACAAAAATTCCGACCACAAACAACAGCTGCCAGTCAAACTTGGGGAGATACCTGATGAAATATTCAAGCTGGGCCACACGCTCAGGATCAAAAGATTTCCCCAGCATTCCTACTGAGCGGACAAAAGAAGTCGATGCTCCGAAAAACTTTCCGGTCCACAATACGGAAACAATTATGACCAATCCGCTGAGGCCTCCGGCAACATAAGGGCTCCAAGCCCCTTCATCCTTTCTATTCAGTTCCATGGTTGTTCTCCGACAAAAATGAGTTTATATAGTTCATATGATTTACCTTATTATACAAAAAAAATCTTTTTCTTATTCTCACGTTAATCATGAACCTTATTACGCTTTACAACTCGAACCTTACAATTATTACCGAAAAGCAACATTTTAAAAATAAGATTAACGACTGTTAACTTTCTTCTTGACAAAGAATAAAAACTTCCGTAAATATAGTTCACATTATGAACGATGTCAATACAACAAATGATGTGCGTGTTTTAGAATACCAGGCCAACAAGCTGCAGGAACTCATCAGTGAACTGCACAACTGCTGCAAGGAACGTTACAGCCATGAAGCAAAGGCCTTTAAGATGCCCCAGGCAGAACTCAGGTGCCTCATGTTGTTTGAAGGCCACAAGTACCTGACCGGCATCCAGATAGCAGGACTGCTTGAGGTGGCAAAAAGCAGGGCAACCGTCATTATTGAAAATCTCGATAAAAAGGGAATGGTGCAGAGATCACAAGACCCGAACGATGCCCGCGTCAAACTCATAAACCTTACCCCAGCCGGCCAGCGAAAGGTTCGGGAAATTGAGGAGTTCATGTTTGCCTTGCATCAGCAGCTTCTTGACCAGATAGATCCCGGCCAGCGTACCGGCGTAATAACCGCTTTAGAAACCCTGCGGTCTTCAATGGAAGCCGTAAAGGCGCAATTAGCTTAAATAGCAAATCAGACAACTTAGATACAATAAATTTCAGGAGGAAAACTATGAGCGAAGAAAAACCAAAAAGAATGGCAATCATTGCATCAAAAGGTACCCTTGATATGGCATATCCGCCATTGATCCTTGCTTCCACTGCTGCAGCCATGGATGTGGAGACCATGATATTTTATACCTTTTACGGTGTTGATATCGTCAACAAGCATAAGTATGCGAACCTTAAAGTAGCGCCCATCGCCAATCCCGCCATGCCGTCACCTGTTCCCATGCCCAATATCGTCGGTATGCTGCCGGGCATGACAGCACTTGGTACAATGATGATGAAATCAATGATGGGCAAGATCAACTGGCCATCAGTTCCTGAGTTGATGGAGGTATGTCTTGAAATGGACGTCAAGATGGTTGTCTGCACCCCGACTTTGGAAATGACCGACTTAACCATAGATGATATGATCGAGGGCGTTAAAATTGGCGGCGCCGCCGACTACCTTGACTTTGGCCTTGATGCAAATATCAACCTGTTTATCTAAAAAATTAAAAAAATATTACAACCATTACATAATGAAGGAGAATTACCATGTCTGATATTACCCCGGATGAAGTAGCTGATTTGAAAGGTTTGAACTGCCCGATGCCTGTTTTGAAGACAAAGAAGGCTTTGGACAAAATTGAAGGCGGCAAGATCCTGCAGGTGGACCTTACCGATGCCGGCTCCAAGTCTGACCTGCCGGCCATGATTAAAAGAACCGGCAATGAACTGCTGGAGATGACAGAAGCGGACGGTGTTTACACCTTCTTTATCAAGAAAAAACTAGCTTAAT
Source organism: Desulfobacterales bacterium (assembly GCA_030621655.1). Lineage (GTDB taxonomy): Bacteria > Desulfobacterota > Desulfobulbia > Desulfobulbales > BM004 > BM004. The sequence continues at coordinate 383 of JAUXHH010000219.1, read as the reverse complement.
TTTTTACAAACGAGGGGAGGACGGTGCCGGCAGTTGATACAACCCGGCATCACGCATTACAATTCATACAAAAGGAGTTAGAGAGGAGATGAAAAAATTACTTATGACAGCAGCAGCCCTGGGCTTGACAGTAGGCTTTGTTGCAACAGCATCTGCAACAAATGGCTATTTTTCTCACGCCTACAGCATTAAAAACAAGGGAATGGCCGGTGCCGGTGTGGCTGCACCCATGGATGCAATGGTTCCTGCCACCAACCCAGCCGGTCTCACCGAGGTGGGCAACAGGCTTGATCTTGGCTTGTCCATCTTCAGCCCCGACAGGGAGTACAATGTTAACCGCGATGCGATAACCTTTCCTCCAGCTGCTTTTGAGATAGCTCAGG
>JAUXHH010000252.1 GCA_030621655.1 Desulfobacterales bacterium | reverse complement strand
ATTTAAGCTAATTTCAGACTGTTTATGAACTTCTACTTTCCAGAAGTTTGGAGCACCAAGGAGTAAATCACCATGAATGAGCTCGATCTTATTACCTGTATTGTCCAGAGAGGAAAAGCGGAAAAAGTAATTGATGCAGCCTTACTGGCAGGTGCACCCGGGGCTACATATTACTATGGGCGCGGTACCGGTGTACGCCAAAAACTCGGAGTTCTGTCGAAGTTGATTGTGCCGGAAAAAGAAATAATTCTAATTATTACGAAGAAAAATCAGACAGATGCGGTATTTGATGCCGTTATCAAGGCGGGAAGATTGGATAAAAAGGGGCAGGGGTTTGCCTATATCCATACAATTGATCGTGCCATTGGTTTTCTGGAAGATTTTTCCTGATTTTTGTCAACTAATTTAACCGTTATGAGTTAAACTGATAACTAAAACAATACGACTGCCATGTCTGGCTTACTTAAAGATTTTGCTATAACTGCCCTTATCATGATCCTAGGTCATTGGATATATGGTATTGCAGACTCCGTAGCCTATGATTTTATAGTTGATTTTATTGCCGACAATAAAATACTCTTGCTTGCCACAGGAATTTTCGGCTCAGGCATTATGTTGTTTCTGGCCGCAATGTTTCAAAGTGTGGGGCTGTCTCAGGTCGCTTTCATGCTAAGCAAGTTGTTTGCCAGACTGAGCCAGTTTTTTATCACCTTCTTCAGTATACTCAACACTATCTTTTACGCGGCTCTGGGCCAGAACCTCCTTCGAGACATCGGCTATGACTTATTCATTGTATTAATTTTGACTTTAGGAGCATCCTGTTGGGCTTTACGCATGATTGATTTTAATCACCACACAAAAAACACCCTGCTGCCCGTAGGTTTGATTGCCTTCATGTCCTTTGTGCTTGTGAGGTATGTCTGGCCTTTTTATGGTTTCTAAATCATCTCCCATTTTCAATTTACATAGTTTGCACCAGTCAGAAACTTTGTTTTCAGATATAGCGGCTGATTATTTTTGATACAGATCAGAACGTGTCGTAATGGACAAATTCATCTCTCTCCCGTCGCTTGGGAGGTTTGGGCTTCTGGTCTGGGTATCCAAGTGGTATCAAGACAAGAACTTCGTGATTGGCAGGAAGTTTTATAACCTCCCCTACCCTGTCATGATCAAATAATCCTACAATTACCGAACCGAGTCCTGAATCATGTGCCGCCAGGCAGAGATTCTGAGTTGCCAGTCCCAGGTCATACATGAACCACTCGCTGCCGAACTTGGTCGGGTACTGGTCATTATAATATCCTGATTTTTTCAATTGCCCGCAGACAACCAGGAGAACCGGGGCATTGACAAGGGCGAGGTAGGATGGGTTCCTGTTGTTTACAGTTGCCTGTATTTTTTCTTTAATCGACCTGTCTTTAACGACCACGAACTCCCAGGCCTGGGTATTGGCCCAGGATGGAGCCCAGCGGGCAGCTTCAAGGATTTTGTTAAGTAATTCATCAGGAATATCCTTTTCCTGGTAACGGCGAACGCTTCTTCTGCCAAGGATTGTTTCCATTATATCAGCCATTTGTTTCTCCTTCTTGTTGTTTTCCTGTTGTTTCTATTATTATTTAGCAAGTTTTTTGGCAATTGCCGCAACATGATTACCTTGAAACCGGGCTGCGTCCAGTTCATTTTCACTCGGCTGCCTTTTTCCTGCAGAACCGGCAATGGTAGAAGCACCGTAAGGAGAACCACCTGTGATTTCATCCGTACGCATCTGGCCTTCAAAAGCATAGGGAAGCCCGACCACTACCATACCAAGATGAAACAGGGTTAGATGGAATGAAGTAATTGTGGTCTCCTGGCCACCGTGCTGTGTATTGCTGCTGGTGAAAACACTACCCACTTTGCCAACCAGTGCACCGGATAGCCATAATTTCCCGGTGGCGTCCAGAAACTGGCGCATCTGACCGCACATATTCCCGAAACGTGTCGGGGTGCCGAAGATGATTGCATCAGCCTGCCCAAGTTCATCCACTGTGCAGACAGGTATGTTGGCAAAAGCCTTCTGGGCCTCAACAGCTCCCATCTTTTCAAGGACTTCGTCCGGAAGGGTTTCCGGTATCCTGCGGAGTTCCACCTGGGCTCGTTTTACCTGGGAAGCACCTTCTGCAACTGCCTGGGCCATTTGGTAAATATGTCCATAGAGCGAATAAAAAGGTACAAGAACTTTCATAACCATCTCCTCATTTTATTTTTCGACTAATTTTGCACCTGTTATCCGGATACGGATCGTATCGAGCACAGACGCATTTTTATAAGGACCAAGGTTCAGATTTGTCGTGTATGATTTTCCCGCAGGAATAACACCAGAGAGCCGCTTTGTAGTCTGCCGTCTTCTTCCTGATGAGTCGGGATATTCAATGTATAATTCAATATTTCTTATTCCCAGTTGTGCGTTATTGCTTACCTTGGTTAACAAATATCCTTTTTTACTGAGTCCAACCTGTATCTGAATGTAATTTTCAGCGTTTTGAGGGAAATCAAGACGAAGAAGCGATAGTTTTGCCTCCTGCCCTGCAGGGGAGTCTGACCCGGCAGCTTCCTGAAAGTACTTCCTTGCCCTTTGCGGTGAACCCGCAGACATTGCCAGCTCTCCCAGGCTGTTATATGCCATGGCAGTCGGTAAAAGTTTAGTGCTTGCCTGCAGGTCAGCATGAGCCTCCTGCGTCTTCTTTAATTTCTTTTTTGTCAGTCCGCGCTGCAGATAATAGTAAAAATAGTTTTTATTCAGATCAATTGCTC
>JAUXHH010000221.1 GCA_030621655.1 Desulfobacterales bacterium | reverse complement strand
TCTTTGTCTTACGGTCACTTTGTACCCTGAAGGGCATAAATGCCTTTGTGCCTATTTTAAGCCTTGTTGATGGTTCCGGCTGAGCCAGCTACTTCTGACCCGGCCCTGAGGACCGGGTTCCGTGAACGAATAAATTCTGCAGTCTTCAAAAAAGATTTGAGATAATTTCAACCCCGCCGATCCAGGTACCGATCAAACTTCCGAATCCTGGCAGCAGAAACGCCAAAAAAACACGCAGAAGCTTATTACGCCACCAGCCGGCTACTGTTGAAATATCCTCGGCTACTGTCTCAAACTCCCTGACAACAGGTGGGCGGACCAATACCTGCACAAAGGCTGTGACGTATCCTGCACCAATAACCGGGGTCAGGCTGGTTATCGGTGCTGCAGCAAAGGCGCTGGCAATGGTGAGAGGATGAGCCCAGGCCAGGAGAGCCCCGATGGCCGAAGGAATACCGTTGGCCAGTATCCAGTAAAGAAGATTGGCACCTGCCGCACCACTGCCTTTCTGAATTCCAATACCAAGGAGAGACCCTATTATCAATAAAGGTATTGCCCAACCCAGGGCTTTGACCCCGGAAGATACCGGCGGGAAAAAACTGATTTCGGGCAGAACCTTACTATGATCTTCACCAATCCTGTTTTTAATCCCCTCCACGTGCCCGGCTCCGACAACTGCCACCAGTTTTTTGCCGGTTGACATCTTAATTTTTTCCGCCAGGTAAATGTCACGTTCGTCTATCAATACCCTTTTCAATACCGGCATTGCTTCACCAAGCTCAGACATCAGTTCCGAGAGTACATCCTTTTTTTTGAGTTCTTCAAGCTTCTCCTCTGTAAGCTCAGTCTTGTCAAAAAGACTTACCAGGAGGGTTGCCAGCAGATACCCCTTTTTAAAAAAGGAAGTTCCATGCCAGGCCCGGCGGAGGGTCACCCTGACATCCCGGTCGCAGAGTGATACAGGTATGGAATGCTTCTCTGCTTCCCGAACGGCCTGTAACAGCTCTGCTCCCGGCATGACGCCCAGTTTCATACCGAGTTTCTTCTGATAGGACGAAAGAACCAGATTGACAAGTAATGTGGATAATTGCTTTTTCCTGATTATCTCTTTCAGGTCAAGAGATTCCCAGCGCTTTCTGCCCGACAGCGCCTGATATCTCTTGTCATCGAGTTCCACACAAACACAGTCCGGCTTTTCATTGACAATCACCTGTTGAACCAGATCAACCGATTCCTGGGAAACATGGGCTGTGCCTATCAGAAATATCTCTCGCCCGTCAATAGAGAGTATCTGGACATCCTCAGGGTAAACATGGTTAACATTATCCTGTGCATTTATGTAATTATTGTTTCCTGTCATAAATTACGTGTTCGATGGTTTTACTATTTTTCGCCTGAATTTATGCTTGGTATATTCCACTATGCTTTTCTATAACCATTATTAAAAATAACACAAGCAGAGTAAGCATACATATTGATTTAATCTGTGCAGGGACACAAATCAGCTTATTTGCAGTTCGCAGTTCTGCAATCAGTTCATATTTTCTTATGGGAAAGTCTTAAGAAACTTCAGGAGATTTTTTGGCAGGAAAACTGTTTTATCCCGGCATAATCAACCACCTCTGGCAAGCTTCAACAACAGACGATTGCCGGGATGGATTGTATTATTGTTCAGGTTATTCCAGATCTTGATATCTTCCGGTGAAACGTTGTGGTTCCTGGCAATACTCCAGAGCGAGTCACCGCTGCGAACCCGATAATAGTTATCTGTAATTGGTTCACCTGTATCTGTTAATTTAAGCAGCAGACGATTGCCGGGATGGATTGTATTATTTTTCAGATTATTCCAGCTCTTGATATCTTCCGGTGAAACGTTGTGAATCCTGGCAATGGCCCACAACGAATCACCGTTGCGAACCTGGTGGTATGATTCCGTTCCTGTCGGCTTTAAGTCAGCTGTTACCAGGAGCCTGTCCCCGGGATGAATAACATTGGTCGCAAGGCCGTTAAGCCGCCTTATTTTTTTAGAATCCAAATTAAATTTCCGGGCAATTTCCCAAAGAGAATCCCCTTTTTCTACCACGTAATAATTTCCAGAACCCGATTTATGCAAATCCTCCTTCACAGCAGCAAGCTCACCTTGCACCTCTTGTTGATTCACCTCATCCCTGACAGCTTCCTTATTGCGCATTGGAGTGAATTGAAGCACAGAGGAATCGCTTCCCGAAGAAACACCGGCAACTTTAGTCCCGCTATCCCGTACATAGAAAACCATTTGCTGCCCTGCCCGTATCCTGCTTATATCATTTAAATCATTCCAGGCAGCAATGAGATGGACCGGGACACTGTACAGCCTGGCCAGTTCAGAAACTGTTTCCCCCGGGCGCACTTTATGCAAAACAAAACTACCGCCCCCGGCCGCTGCTGCCACGTATCCTTTAGCCAAACTTCCTTCCGGCAGCATTTCATATGAAACGGTCTGATATGGAATGCGCAACCGCTGGCCAGCCTGTAAACCGGCGGATCGCAAATTGTTGGATTTAAGAACAACGGTTTTTGTAAGACCGTATCTTTTACATATAACGCTTAATGTCTCCCCATTCTTAACCTTATGGGTCTTGAACCCGGTTGAAACAACTGCCTGCACCCGGGACAGGTTTTTTTCAACATCAGCCTTCTTTCCCGGCGGCACATTAAAAGGGTATGATACCCTGTCAGGAGGTGTAAACTCCTTCCGTAATTCATTGTTATATTTTTTCAAATCCTTCGGATCCAGATCACAGGCCAGTGCCACTGCCTTTATAGAAGTCCAGCGCGGCACTTCCACTGTTTCATAAGCCAGTGGGGGGGCATAGACGATTTTATCAAAACCATATTTTTCCGGCTCCTTGGCAATGATGATAGCTGCTATCAGCTTTGGAACATATCGCTTGGTTTCCAGCTTCAAGTACTTTCCCTGGGCTATTTCCCAAAAATCAGTAGTCTTGTATTTCTTTATGGCTCTTCTGATCTTGCCTTCGCCTGCATTATAAGCAGCCACTGCGAGATACCAGGAGTCAAACTCGTTATAAAGATCGTTGAGATATGAAACCGCCGCCTGGGTCGACTTGACTGGATTGCGCCGTTCATCAACATAACTGTTGATAGTCAATCCATAGTTTTGGCCTGTTGGCTTAATGAACTGCCAGACGCCTACTGCCCTGGCCCGCGAATATGCCCTTTCATTAAAGCCGCTTTCTATCATGGCCAGATAAACGAGGTCTTCCGGTAATCCGGCAGCACGAAGCTGTTCATGTATCATGGGAAGATATCGGCCGGATCTGGAAAGCCAAATCCCAAAATTTTTGCGGTGTTTTCCTGTAAAAAAATCAAGATAATACTGAACCTGTCGATTGACTGTCACCGGGAAATCGTACTGGACCTCTTCATCGGCATATTCGACTGCCGGGACACCCTGTTCCCATTTACCAAGGCGCTTCAGATCTTCCAACTCCTGGTCTTTGGTCTTCTCAGGTTCAGGCTCAACATCACCCTGCAATCG
>JAUXHH010000063.1 GCA_030621655.1 Desulfobacterales bacterium | reverse complement strand
CCGCTACTTTGCCGCCAGGCGAGAACCTGACAGAAGAAGACCATCTGGACCTGGACTCTTCCCTTTCAAATTATGCCAAGTCCAAACTGATGACTGAGATGACCTTACGGCTGATGCATGAAAAGCATGGCCTGCGATATACCCTCATCCGCCTGGGCATAGTCTATGGTGCGCACGATCATAAAATACAGGGTATTAACCGGCTTTTGTTTAATATAGTTGACAGGGCCATGCCATTCATGCTGACCAAGAAGAAGGGAGTGCTCCACTCATATTCCAATGCGAGCAAGGTCCCCTATTTTATTCACCACATATTAAAAAACACCGAAGAATTCTCAGGCCAGCATTATCACTTTGTCGACCCGTCACCAGTTGATCTTGCCCAACTTATTCTGACCATTAAATCTTATATGAACCTCAAGACCCCGAGAGAAATATATATTCCATACCGTTTGGCCAAAAACGGGAATAATTTCATGAGTGGAGTTATTAAGCTTTTTAACCGTATAGGATATAAGGCCCATATGCCGGCTGAAATGATCTTTCTGGAAAACTTTTACATGACGCAGACGCTTTCCTGTCAAAAGCTGAAGAATTCAAGCTTTGTGGATCCAAATCCCGAGGCAACAGTATTTACTGAGCTGCCTTCTCTGATTAAGTACTATATTTCACGCTGGGAGCATCTTAACCTTTTTTCCTCTTTCAGCAGCAAAAAATTCAGCTCGACACATGAAAGCAGGGAAGAGGTTGACCCGTCTGAACAACTGGCGGAAATATTCATGAATACTCCCCATGAATTGCTTGATGCCATCCAGAAAGAAGGTATCACACCAATGAAAGAGATTCAGTAACCCCCTTGTCCTGATGAAGTTATACCGCTTTCTCCGAGCTCTGTTGGCTGTCCCATTTGCCTTGCTTCTTACCCTGTTTATCAGCATTGTTACACTTTTCCGGACTTTAGTCTTACGCAGGGATGCCGCTTCAGTTCAAGGCCTGGCTGCCTGGTGGGCCAGCTCTATCTGTGCTGTCAGCGGCGTTACTGTTTCAGTAACCGGCAGGGAACATCTTGATGCAGAGAAACCATATATTTTTGCAGCAAACCACCAGAGCCAGTTTGATATTTTGGCCCTGCAAGGATTTCTGGGTATGGATTTCCGCTGGCTGGCCAAAAAAGAACTTTTTAAAGTCCCCATCTGGGGGCCTGCCATGCGCAGAGCGGGCTATATTCCAGTTGACCGATCACATGGCAGGCAGGCCTTAAAAAGCATCGGTGAGGCTGCACAGAAAATTTCTGCAGGAACTTCAGTTATCATCTTCCCTGAGGGCACAAGAACAAGAGACGGCAAAATGCAGAATTTTAAATCAGGTGCAATGGTGCTGGCAATTAAATCCGGTGTGGATATTGTTCCGGTGGCTATTAAAGGGACATATGAAATTTTGCCCAAGGGTAAGCTTTTGATGAACCCTGGAAATGTTTTAATCCGCATAGGTAATCCCATTGCAACAAAGAACTACAAATCAAAAGACAAGCACGTCCTGGCTAAAATTCTGCAGGAAAAAGTGACGGAACTTTTAGGTGCCATGACTTCCTGTGCAGCAAAGTGATGGCAGTTGACTATTCTGACTGTATACGCTAAAGCTAACCAGTTTAATAAAGGCGCAAGCCCTTGCAAATCATTACAGATTAGCTCTATGTAGCATTCATTTTTGCGTAATGTAAAAATAAAGTTAAGTTCCTGGTAACGGATAAAAACGAATAGAAGGCCCCCAAAAATGAAATTACTGTTTGCAAAGCAACTCTGGAAAACAAAAGCCTTTAATCCTTTTCTGCCAAATAACAAATGTGTCTCCGTAGTTGCCTGTACTCTTATTCTTCTCTGGGCCAGCATACTGGTTTTCGCTACGACCCTTCCATCCATGGCAGCAGAAGAATCAAACACCCTGCTCCTGCCTCTGAAAATAAATAGTCCGGACGACAAGGAAAGTTTGACCGAAACAACAGACGGTGCAATGGCAAAAGCTCTTGAGGCCAGCCTTGCCCGTAAAAAAGCATTCACCGTGCTGCCTAGAACTGAGGCTGAAAACATTTTTGACTATGATGCTGCCTGGCCTCCCACCTTCGAGACACTGCGGGAATTCGGCTCAAAGGCCACTCCTGATATTAACTATGTTGCAGCAGGGTCTCTTACTAAACTTGGGAATAGCATCAGTATTGATATAAAAGTTTTTGATCTGCTCGACCCTTCCTCGCCGACATTCTATTACCTTGAAGGCCAGGAGTTGAAAAATATCGATCAATCAATGGAAAAAATTACCTATAATATTCTCTCCTATACCGGTCGTTCTTTTCTGATCGTCAGCATTGCTCCTGAAGGAAACAAAAGAATTGACAGCGGGGCTATTTTAAGGAGTATTTCCAGTCGGTCAGGCGATTTTTATGACCCGGAACAACTGCGCAACGATTTAAAAAATGTTTTTAAAATGGGCTATTTTGACGATGTCCGAATCAATGTGGAAGATACCGAAAAGGGCAAAAAGATAATCTTTGAAGTAAAAGAAAAGCCGGTTATCACGCAGGTTGCTCTCAGCGGCCAGGATGAGCTCAAGGAGGATGACATCAGAGAAGTTATATCGGTAATGCCCAACACCATCCTCAATCCCAGCAAAATCCGCGAGGCGGTTGAAAATATCCAATCCCTTTACAAATCCAAGGGATTCTACAATACCGAGGTAACCACCGAGCTGACCTACCCCAAGCCCGAAAAGGTAAACGTTCGCTTTGTCATCGAAGAGGGTAAAAAAGTCTATATTAAAGAAATACGATTTGCAGGTAACGAATCTTTCAAGGACAGCAAACTTGAAAAGGTCATGGGAACCAAGGAAAAAGGATTATTGTCATTGATTAACGACTCAGGAGTGCTGAAACGTGAACTGCTTGAACAGGATGCTGCCAGAATTACCGGATTTTATCATCACCATGGCTATATTGAGGCAATGGTAGGGAAGCCGGAAGTCACCCAGGAAGGCAAATGGCTCTATATCACCATTGAAATATCTGAAGGCAATCGCTACAGGGTGGGTAACATCGATTTTTCCGGTGACCTCATTGGAGGGAAAGAAGAATTGCTCTATCTGCTTAAAATCTCGAGAGAAGAATACTTGAGCCGCAACATTCTCCGTCAGGATATCCTCAACATAAATGATTACTATGCAGAAAATGGTTACGCATTTGCTGAAGCCACCCCAACTGTCAACACTGACAAAGAAAAGAAGCTGGTTGATATAAATATTCATATAAACAAGGGGGATCTGGTCTATATCAACAGAATAACGATCAAGGGTAATATCAGGACCAGGGACAAAGTGATCCGGAGGGAGCTTTTAATCTGGGAGCAAGGGATATTTGATTCCAAGGCCTTGCGGACAAGCCACCAACGACTGCAGAGGCTTGATTTTTTTGAAGATGTCAGCATTACGCCTGAGCCAACCGCTGATAAAACGAAAATGGACTTGATCGTCGACGTCAAAGAGAAACCCACAGGGGCATTCAGCGTGGGTGCCGGCTACAGTTCGATTGACAGTCTGATGTTCATGGCTGAAATCAGCCAGAACAATTTTCTGGGCCGTGGGCAGCGCTTGTCACTGCAGGGAAATATCAGCGGCAGATCCGCCAGGTACAACCTCGGTTTTACAGAGCCCCGTTTTTATGACACCCAACTCCTGTTGGGACTTGACCTTTACAACTGGGAACGGGAATATGATACCTACACCAGGGATTCAACAGGATTCGGCCTTCGTTTCGGCTATCCGATCTGGGAGCTCTGGCATATGTCAACCTCCTATGGCTATGATGACTCTACTTTGTCGGATGTATCCGCTAATGCAGCTCCGTCCATTATTGAATCCCAGAATATTAGCGTTAGCAGCTTTGTAACCTTAGGTTTTGCTCGAGATACCCGTAACAGTTCATTTGTTACCACCAAAGGTTCGCTGAACACCCTCATTGGTGAATATGCCGGCGGCATTCTTGGAGGTGACAGTCAGTATACCAAGGTGGAGGGCTCTACCGGCTGGTACTTCCCTGGCTTTTTCTTCGATGAAACCGCCTTCCACTTTAAAATTGCTGCAGGGCAGGCCTGGGAGAATGAGGACGACAAGCTTCCTGATTATGAAAAATTCTATCTCGGTGGCATCAGTAACCTTCGCGGTTTTCCATCCAGGTCAATCGGGGTAAAAACACAGGATCCTGATACAGGCATAATATATATAACCGGCGGTCAGATCATGTGGTACACCAACGTGGAGTATCTTTTCCCAATTGTTAAACAGGGTGGCTTGCGTGGGGTTTTCTTCTACGACGCCGGTAATGTGTATGATAACAGATGGGATGCTAATGACATCAAGCAGGATGTTGGTGCAGGTATTCGCTGGTTGTCACCCATGGGACCGATGCGCCTTGAATGGGCATACGTCATAAATCCTTTGCCCGGTGAAGATTCCAGTAACTGGGAATTCAGCATGGGCGGAGGCTTTTAATTTAATCCCCCATTTTAATCGCCGGGCACGCACTGATTCATATGTAAAGCCACAGACTTTATTCTCTTTTGCTGCTGCAAATACGGCATGACATTCATTTAACACCAGATGGATTATCTCCTAGGTTTATTGGCAACTGGCCATCAACGAATTAATCTTGCCGGCTTGCAGGGCAGCAGCCAAGCCTTTATTGCCGCCCAACTTGCAACAAAAACCCAAAGGCCTTTACTTTTCATAACCCCGTCAGAACGTCTGGCCGAACTTGCTGTGCAGGATATCAGCCTGTTTTCCAGCTTGCCGGTCATCCATTATCCCGGATTTGATATTCCTCCCTACACCCCGCTTTCCCCAGATCAGACTACTGTAGCAGAGCGGCTTAACACTCTGTACCGCCTCCTTACAGATGACAACCCTTTTATCCTTGTGGCGTCGTGTGAATCACTGCTCCGGAGGGTCATCCCTAAAAGCACCCTCGGATCTTTAGCAGAATTAATCATCACTGGAGAAGATGTTGAACAGGACCGTTTAATTCGCCGTTTGGCTGATTTGGGCTATGAACATATGTCTCTGGTTCATGCAATAGGAGATTTTTCAGTTCGGGGCGGAATTGTTGATATCTTCCCGCCAGGTTACGAGGCTCCCGTGAGGCTTGACTTTTTCGGTGACACTATTGAATCGCTCAGAACTTTTGACCCCATCTCACAGCGGTCAATTCAAGAGATAGATGAAGCAGTAATTCTGCCTGCAAGTAATATTCTGTTTCCTCGGGTTGAATCTGAAAACTTTGCCAGAATTCAATACCATTTTCAAAATGAAGCAAAAAAACTCAACTGGCCTTTTGATGCAGTTGATGCCCTGCTGGATAAAATCAGCAGTGGCCGGAGATTTCCAGGCATTGAATTTTTCCTGCCGCTTTTTTACAACGATACGCAGAGCATTCCATGTCCTTTGCAATATCTCGCTGCAAACACAGTTATTTTCTTATCAGATGCGGTTGAAATTAATCGATCCAGGCAACTGGCCTGGGAACGGATCGAGGCGAATTATAATGAGTCGGTCTCCTCCCATACCCCTGCACTGCCACCGGATACAGTTTTTATTCCACCTGCTGAATTTTCTAAAGAAATTGGAGCTTTTACCCAGGTACAGGTTCATGATTTTCTTGAAAAGAGCGCGAACACTGCAAAAAACATCCATTTTTCCTCCCAAAACCACCTGCTGCTTAAACAGAAAGTTGACCTGCAAAGAAAACAACAGGGAATTCTTCTGCCTTTGGCCAATATGCTCAAAGAATGGCTCGCAAGGGATGAACAGGTTGCCATGGCCTGTCGCTCCCCGCGCCATGCCCTCCATCTTAAAGAGCTACTAAACCATTATCATATTCCCATTCAAACCCAGAGCATTCCCCTGGAACCCGCCTCTCTTAAAGAGACCGAAGACTCTTCAGCAGTACTGTTACTGGACCAGCCTTTATCAGCCGGTTTTGATCTGCGCCTGGATTCTGACCTGCAAATACATATCCTGTCCGAAAGTGAGCTCTTTGGGGAACGCCGCCTCGGACCCAGAAAAAAAAGAAGACCCGTCCAGGAAGAACTCCTCCGCTTTGATGAACTCAATCAGGGCGACATTGTTGTACACAGAGAACACGGCTTGGGCGCCTATCAGGGGTTGGTCACCTTAACACTGAAGGATATTACCAATGATTTCCTTGAGATTCACTACCAGAGAGAAGACAAACTTTATGTGCCGGTGGACCGCTTAAATTCGATCAGCAAATACAAAGGGATCTCCGACAAAAAGCCGAAGCTGGACAAACTCGGCTCCAAAACATGGCTACAGACGAAAAAGAAAATCAAAGAATCAGTATGGCAGGTCGCCCAGGATCTTTTAAAGCTCTACGCCAAAAGAGAGCTGCAGAAGGGATGTGCACTCTCGCAGCCGGGTGAACTCTTTCATGAACTGGAAGAGTCATTTTCGTATGAAGAAACATCAGGCCAACAGAAAGCTATAAACCAGGTACTTGATGACCTTACATCTGATCAGATAATGGACAGGCTTATCTGCGGCGATGTGGGGTATGGCAAGACAGAGGTTGCGGTACGCGCCGCTTTCAAGGCCATTGAGGACGGCTTTCAGGTTGCCATGCTGGTGCCGACCACTGTTTTGGCTGAACAGCATGCAAAGACTTTCCAGGAACGGTTTGCGGGTTTCCCGGTGCAGGTTGAAAGCATTAACCGGTTCCGGTCACAGGCAGAGCAGAAAAAAATCCTCAATAACCTGAAGGCCGGCAAAACAGATATGCTTATCGGCACCCACCGGCTTCTTTCCAAAGATGTTCAGTTTAAAAAACTTGGTCTTCTCATCGTCGATGAAGAACACCGGTTCGGCGTCAGCCACAAGGAAAAAATCAAACGCTTCAAGGCTGAAGTCAACATTCTCACCCTCAGTGCCACTCCGATCCCCAGAACATTACAGCTATCTCTTCTAGGTATCAGGGACCTCTCTGTGATAAACACGCCCCCTGAGCAGAGGCGCCCTGTCAAAACCTTTGTTGCCAGATTTGACGAACTGGTCATCAAGGAGGCAATAACCCGTGAGTTGCAGCGGGGCGGCCAGACCTTCCTGGTGCATAACAGGGTGCGGTCTATCGAGGAGATGGCGCGCAAGGTTGAAAAACTGGCCCCCCAGGCAAGAATAGCGGTGGCTCACGGGCAAATGGCGGCCAGGCAACTTGAGGAAATCATGGTCCGTTTTGTCAACAGGGAAATAGATGTCCTGGTCTGCACAACAATTATCGAGTCCGGTCTGGATATCTCGAGTGCCAACACCATCGTCATCACCCGGGCTGACAGGCTGGGACTCGCTGAAATCCATCAACTGCGCGGCCGGGTAGGCAGGAGCAGCGAGCAGTCCTATGCGTATCTGCTGGTCCCAAGTCTTGACGGACTTGCAAAAGAGGCGAAAGAACGCTTACGCGCCCTCTTGGACCACTCCGAATTGGGTGGAGGTTTCAAGCTTGCCATGAGTGATCTGCAGATACGCGGGGGCGGCAATATTCTCGGTGTGTCTCAAAGCGGTCATATTGCAGCTGTTGGCTATGACCTGTACCTGGAGCTCTTACAGAACACCGTCTCTGACCTAAAGCGGCAGGCTGACAAAAAAGAGGTCATTGAAACAGTTGACCCTGAGATAAACCTGCAGATTTCAGCCTATATCCCAGAAAAATACATTGCAGATACACCACAGCGCTATATTGCATATCGCAAAATAGCCGGACTGGCAGATGCTGAACAGTTGGCAGACCTCAAAGATGAATTGCAGGACAGGTACGGCATCCTCTCCGAGGAAACGCAAAATCTTTTTGATATGATGTCCCTGAAAATAAGAATGAGAGATATCATGATCACCAAGCTTGAGCAGGGCAAGGATATGCTCATATTTTCCTTTCACGAAAAAACACCCGTTGGCCCGGAAAAAATCCTTTCTCTCATTGAAAAAACAAGAAACAATATCCGCTTTACACCCGATGCCAAACTCATGGTCCCCCTATCGGACAATATAATCCACTCTCCCCAGGCTATTCTCCATGCTGCAGGTGAAATTATAGTCTCGCTGCAAACAGAGACCGCCTGATTTGCATAATAATCGGCGAGTTACCCACCAGGCATAAACAATATTTTTTACATACCCGGCTCCCCGGCATGCAAAAAAAGGTTAAAAAACGAGTTAATTCAAGAAATTAGATTTGACAATTAGGCATAATACTAGTTAAAAACTGTGAGGTTTGTTTTAAATATTTCAAATGAGGATGTTGCTAAGTAATCACTTTACTATCACAAGAACGTTGGACTTCAAGGAGGGAGAGAATGAAAAGAGTTTTTACATGTGCTGGGGGACTGCTTCTATCTTTTGCCTTTGTCTCAGCTGTATATGGAGGGGCGATTGACAATAAAACGAACTGGAGTGCTGAATATATCAGGACCTTAAACCGGAATGCGGCAACGGATTACGCCGACATTGCTGCCTATAACCCGGCAGGAACGGTCAAGCTTCAA
>JAUXHH010000127.1 GCA_030621655.1 Desulfobacterales bacterium | reverse complement strand
TGCTATTGAGGGGAGGTTTATGGCTTCCCCCACCAAATCGCAGATGGTTTCTGCCGAAATCTGCTCCTGCCCCATATGATCACTGCTCTGCATGGTTGCAATTACTCCAATAAAATCATGACTTATATCAAAACGTTAACAAAACACTTACAATGTAGTACTTATCCTTTTTCGTTGCCAAAGTAAAGATGAATTTATAGCTAGGATCAAGTCAGCAGTGTACATTTCTGTTGTTATTTTAGAGAAAATGCATCACTCTTTTTGCCGATAAATGGAAAAAGGAGCCCAGGCCTGGCAGACAGGCATCACCTCCAAACGATTGATATTGATATGTGACGGCAGACTGGTCACCCAATGGACCATTTCCGCAATATCATCTGCAGTCAGCGGCTGAGTCCCCTGGTACACTTCTGCAGCACGCTCGGCATCCCCATTAAATCTGACTATAGAGAACTCAGTCTCCGCCAGACCCGGCTCAATATTGGTTACCCGGATCGGGGTACCATGAAGATCGGAACGGAGATTACTGGAGAACTGTTTGACAAACGCCTTTGTGGCACCGTAAGCATTGCCGCCCGGATAAGGGGTGGACCCTGCCACTGAACCAATATTTACAATATGACCCTGCTGACGTTTCACCATGCCGGGCAGAATCTGTCTGGTGCAGTACATCAAGCCCTTTATGTTTGTATCCACCATTGTTTCCCAATTATCCAGATCCGCTTCATGGGCCGGTTCAAGGCCCAGGGCAAGGCCGGCATTATTAATCAGAATATCAACATTCTGAAAAGGCTCAGGCAACCCTGCCAATGTTTCCGCTACACCTTTTCGGTCGCGGACATCCAGCTGCAGGACAAGACTCTCTGTGTCTGATAATTCCTGCTGCAATGTTTCAAGTTTGTCAAGACGCCGGGCTGCAAGAATCAACCTGGTTTGCACCCCCCGATATTTACGGGCACATGCCTCGCCAAACCCGGCACTTGCCCCGGTAATCAGTACTGTCTTTTTCATTGATGGCTCCTGACAATAATTCATAGGAAACTTCAAGAAATACTTGCTTATTACTATTAGGGAAATATCCCTGTTTCGTGAAGACATGTCAACTTCTGATAATGATTACAGGGAAATCTATAGGGAAAACCTTCAATGCTAGTTCTTGACAAAGCCTGTTCACTCATTGTAATCAGTTGCAGTATCATTAGTTGATAAAAAACTGCGAATTGCTCGATTCTTTAAAAAAAAGGATTGATGCCCTGAAGGAAGCTGTTTTGAAATAAATGACAAGGGAGAGAAAATGGCAAAGAAATATTTAATGGTGATCACCCACTCTGATGATAATCAGGACCGGGCCAATGGCGCTGTCGGCATGGCTGTCTCGCTTCTCAGCGAAGGGGCTGACCTGGCTCTCTTTTTTGTTTTTGAAGGCGCGAAAATGGCCCGTATAGGTGTTGCAGAAACCATAGAAGGCGAACATATGGCCCCGGTGCGGGATTTATTTCCCCTGCTGCTCGAGGCAGAACTTCCCATGTTTGTTTGCAGTGCCTGTGTCAAAAAATACAACATCCCTGAAAATAAGATTGTTACAGGTGTTAAAATCGCCACCCTGCCCACTGTTACAGCCGAAATGGTAGACAGGGAAACCATCATGTTCTAACTGGAAATCCAATGGCCTTTTTTAAGAAAAAAACATTGACCGGCCTGGCCCGCACCTGCGGTTGAGCTGCCAAGATCGGTCCGACGGTCCTGTCGGAAGCGCTAAAGGGACTTAAGCCGTCTGAAGACCCTAACCTGCTGGTTGGTTTTGAGACGTCGGATGACGCCTCCGTCTATCGGTTAACGGATGAGATCGCCATGATCAATACGGTTGATTTCATCACGCCGCCGGTGGACGACCCCTACTGGTTCGGCCTGATTTCAGCGGCAAATTCAATCTCTGATATTTACTCAATGGGCGGCAAACCGCTCACCGCCCTCAATGTCGTTATGTTCCCTGCCAAACATCTGGATATGGGTATGCTGAAGGATATCCTGCGCGGCGGCCACGATAAGGTGGTGGAAGCAGGTGCCTGTCTTGTGGGCGGCCATACAGTTGATGATGAGGAACCCAAGTACGGGCTCTGCGTCAGCGGCGTAATCCATCCGGACCGGATCATCACCAATGCCGGAGGCAAACCGGGTGATGCACTTATCCTGACCAAACCGATTGGTTCAGGTGTGCTGTTTAATGCGGTTCGCTCAAGAAAATTACCCTTTCAGGATCTGGAGCGTGACACTCTGCCATCACTCGCAGCATTAAACGGTCCGGCTATGGAAACAGCACTCAACTTCGACCTCCATGCTGCTACCGACGTCACCGGCTTCGGTATCGCCGGCCACAGTCTGGAAATGGCTGTGGGCAGTGGTAAAAAGGTAGTTCTTTATTACGACAGGCTGCCATTTTACAACGATGCCCTGCGCATGTACCAGAAAGGAGAGACCACCGGCAGTAACCAAGCAAACCGTAAGTTGGTGGCAGAAAAGATGACAATTAAAAAGTTTCTTGCCAGCCAGGCGGAAGAGCTTCTCTATGACCCACAGACCTCAGGCGGACTGCTGCTTGCCGTG
This sequence comes from Desulfobacterales bacterium, assembly GCA_030621655.1. Classification (GTDB taxonomy): domain Bacteria; phylum Desulfobacterota; class Desulfobulbia; order Desulfobulbales; family BM004; genus BM004. The sequence goes on along the minus strand of JAUXHH010000127.1, from coordinate 2,783 downwards.
CCGGATTCCCAGACAGATGAACTTATTGCAGCTCTCCTTGCTGCCGATGTACAGACAGCCGTTCAAATCGGCCACATCGAGGCAGGCCCTACAGGCATCATGGTTATCTAACCACCAAAAAACTCTTTACATTGAAAATTGAAGATTGAAGATTGAAAAATTAAGGTAGAAAATCTTCAATCTTCAATTTCTTCTGAATCCATGAGGTTTCGGGTTCATCCCCTTGCAGGAAACCATTTCCCATATGAGTATCTTCGTTTCACCCTTTTAATAGATTTTTTCTATTGATTATTATTTATTAATAGTTATATTCTATACAAGAAACTATTTCTCACCCCATAAAATTGCACTGGAGACCCCAAATGGCACTTTTTAAGAAAAAAACACTCACCGGCTTGGCCCGCACCTGTGGTTGAGCGGCCAAGATCGGTCCGACGGCTCTGTCGGAAGCGCTTGAAGGCTTAACACCGCCAAATGACCCCAACCTGCTGGTTGGCATAGAAGCTGCCGATGATGCCGCGGTCTATAAAATATCTGATGAAATCGCCATGATCAATACCGTTGACTTCATCACTCCACCGGTTGATGACCCTTACTGGTTCGGTCAGATATCCGCCGCCAATTCCATCTCAGACGTCTACTCCATGGGCGGCAGACCGCTGACAGCTTTAAACGTAGTCATGTTTCCCTCAAAACATCTGGATATGGGCATGCTGAAGGATATCCTGCGCGGCGGCCACGACAAAGTGGTTGAAGCCGGGGCCTGCCTGGTGGGCGGCCATACGGTTGACGATGAGGAACCCAAATACGGCCTCTGTGTAAACGGTGTTGTGCATCCGGATAGGGTCATCACTAATGCAGGTTCACAACCGGGTGATGCCCTTATTCTTACCAAGCCCATCGGATCTGGCGTGCTCTTTAATGCGGTTCGTTCCGGCAAGCTGCCCTTCAGGGAACTGGAACGTGACACACTGCCTTCCCTTGCTGCCCTGAACGGTACAGCCATGGAGGCAGCCCTCAAGTACGACCTGCATGCCTGCACCGATATCACCGGCTTCGGCATTCTCGGCCATCTCATCGAGGTGGCGCACGGCTGTGATGCACGGATTGTTGTCAAATATGGAGACCTGCCCTTTTATCCGGCTGCTCTGGAGATGTACGGCAAGGGTGAGACTACCGGCAGCAACAAAGCAAACAGGGAAATGGTTGCCAAACATCATTTGCAGATGTCAACAACACTGACTACAGCCGAAGAAGAGCTGCTTTACGACCCCCAGACTTCAGGGGGACTGCTGCTTTCCCTGCCTGAGTCACAGGTGGGTGCACTACTGTCGGACATACGGGAAGCAGGTATGATTTCAGCTGTCAAGATCGGTGAAGTTATTGACGAACCTGTAGGTATTACCGTGATTTAGTAAAGAATCCTGGCCTTGAGGGGCCGTTTTGCTGCCGCTTACAATAACGATGTCAGCAGGCACAAAGGCACAAAGGCACAGAGTCTAACAACCTGATAAAAAAAATCATATGGTTACATTTTTTTTGTACTCAATCAACCTTAACTCTTCTTCATCATGCAGTCACTTTGTGCCTTTGTGCCTCTGTGCCTTTCATTAAAATTTATTCATGGTGTCGGCGGAATCGGTTGACTCTGATCCGGCCCTGAGAACCAGGTTTTGACTAAAAAAAAATGCACAAGGTAAGAAAAATGAAAAGTGTTCCCCGGCAAAATAATTCTTTCATAACGGCTGGAATTGCTCTCTTTCTTCTCATCATGATCATACCGGTTAACATTCCGGCTGAAAGCGCCGAGGAAAAAGGACTGGCTATTGCCACCGAGGCTGATGAGCGCGATTCAGGATACGGAGACTCCACAGCCACCATGCTGATGATTCTGCGCAACAGACATGGCCAGGAAAGCAGCCGGCAGATGCGCTACAGAACATTAGAGATCCCAGGTGACGGAGACAAGAGCCTGACCATTTTTGACTCACCCAAAGATGTAAAAGGAACAGCTTTACTGAACTATACACACAAAAACGGCGATGATGACCAATGGCTCTATCTGCCGGCCCTGAAAAGAGTGAAGCGCATCAGCTCCAGGAATAAGTCAGGATCATTCATGGGAAGCGAGTTTGCCTATGAGGACATTGCCAGCCAGGAGATAGAAAAATACACCTACAAATGGCTGCGGGATGAATTGTATGGCGGCATGGAATGCTTTGTTGTTGAACGGTATCCGATGGACAGAAAAAATTCAGGTTACAAACGGCAGGTAGCCTGGATAGATAAGGATGAATACCGCACCTGGCAGGTAGAATACTATGACAGGAAAGATGCCCACTTAAAGACCCTGACCATGACCGGCCATCAAAAACATGTTGATAAATACTGGCGGCCTGCTGCAATGCACATGGTCAACCATCAGACCGGCAAGAGTACTGATCTGCAATTTTCCGATTACCAGTTCAACGTCGGCCTGACCGATAATGATTTCAATAAAAACAGCCTCAAGAGAGCGAAGTGAAAAGGGTTTAAGGGTAAAAGATTTTAAACTGAATGCTGAATGCTGAGTGCTGAATGCTAAATGCTGAGAGCTATAAAAGTAAATGAAACTGATTCTCCCGATACTATTCCTGCTTTCATCCTGTCCGATGTGGGCTGCACCTGTTCAGGCCAATGAGTTGAATGGCAGCATGTCCATTGAAGCCCGTTTTTTTGCAAACAGTCCTCTCTATCCAAAGCAGGAACGCAACAACGGTTCCATCGCTTTTGCTCCAGAGTAC
>JAUXHH010000104.1 GCA_030621655.1 Desulfobacterales bacterium | reverse complement strand
CCATGATCTCACCGGTATTCAAGCCGGTACCGCTGCCGCAGCAGAAGGTCTGTTCCCGGATGGTATTTTCCGGCATTTCATAAAAATTATTGCAGACATTCTCCAGGACATAGCGCGGTTCATCCAGCATGCCCATGCCTCGCGCAGGATTGCAGGAGTCATGGAAGGTAACCACACGGTGATCGTTGCGGCTTTTGTCTATCTTCAACTTGTTATGCTTGATCAGATCGGCGGTAAATTCACTGATGTGGGTCATTTTTGTCGCAGCAGCATTTTCAAAGACCGTCCCGGTAATCGGTGATTTTGGCACTTCCAGGTTATCCGGAGGTCCGTTCATGGTCTCCATATACTGATGCACAACCCGCCACATATGACCGCATTCTCCGCCAAGAATCCACTTGACGCCCAGCCTCTCTGCCTCGGCATACATTTTGCCGTTCAGCTTCTTCATCAGTTCATTATTGGTGAAGGAGCCGAAGTTGCCGCCCTCGGATGAGTAGGTGCTGATGGTATAGTCCAGGCCGATATGATCAAAAAGCAGCAGGTAGCCCATGAAGGTAAAAATGCCGGGTTCGGCAAACACGTCTGCGGAAGGGATAACAAAGAGCACTTCAGCGCCCTTACGGTTAAAGGTCAGGCTGTTGAGCTTCACTCCAGTCGCTTCTTCAATATCATCCAGAAGAAACTCGGCGTTCTGCTTACAGGTATGGGGCTGCAAACCCAGGTGGTTCCCGGTGCGGTTGGAGTTGGCAGCCGGCTCCAGGATCCAGTTTGTGCCAACACCGACCAAGTGCAGCAACTCACGGGCCATCATGGTAATTTCCGCAGTGTCAATGCCGTAGGGGCAAAAAACAGAGCAGCGGCGGCATTCAGTACACTGATAAAAGTACATGAACCACTCTTTCAGGACTTCAAAGGTCATTTCACGTCCGTTGGCAATGGAACCTAATATCTTGCCGGCCTTGGTGAAATTACCGCGATAGATGGAGCGTAACAGCTCGGCCCGAAGAACCGGCATGTTTTTGGGATCCCCTGTGCCTAAAAAGAAATGGCACTTGTCTGCACAGGCACCGCAGCGTACACAGATGTCCATGTAAACTTTAAAGGACCGGAACTTATCCAGTCTTTCGCGCATACCCTGTAGAATGATCTCAACCCAGTTCTCAGGGAGCAGCCAGTCATCATCTTCTACTTTCCATTCGCGCGGTTCTCCGAAAACTCCGGGCAAACCTTTGCTAAGATATTCAACAATAGTTTTTTTGGCTGGATAGCAGTAATTGCCCGGCTTGAAGGTTACCGGGACGTCCATCCAGTGCTTGCGGGGAACGGCCCCGGTCATCAAAGATGGTTCTTTGACGACATTAACACTCAATTGTTCTACTTTTGTGTCGGCCATAGTCGTTATTCCTTCTCAGCTGGAGTTTCGGCTGCAGGCTCAGCAGCAGCGTCAGCGGCGGGTTTTTCAGTTTCCTCAGGTTCCGGCTCCGGTTCAGGCTCCGGTTCCGGCGGTAATTCTTTTTCTAACGGTATGTCAGCATCAGCCATGAACTCCCTGAACTCATCTTCATAAGCTGCATAGGAATGCGGTTTAATAGTCGGATCATTCCAGGGGTTGACGTGCCTGACCATGCGACTGTTATTGGCTAAATTCCTGGTGGGGCTTAAGAAAACACCGCCCAGGTGCATCAGCTTGCTGAATGGAAAGTATGCCAACAGGGCGCTGACCAGAAATACATGGATATAAAAGATTGAACCGATGTCTCCTGAAATGGATGGAGAGCCTGTGGCCAACCCCATGGTCAGCTGCTTGATGGACACAACGTCCACCCGAAATATATAACGCATCAGCATGCCTGTCGCTGCAATGGCAAAGATCAGGAACAGAGGGAAATAGTCAGCTGCAAATGAGATGTATTTGACCTGCGGGATAAGCACCCGGCGTAAGAAAAGAAAGGTCACGGCACCAACAAAAATAAGATCGGTTTGATACAGCACCGGCACGCCGATCTGGAACAGACCGTCGAAAAACTCAAGGGTTCCTATAAATCCTGGAACAGGATTGAGAAACAGCCGCAAATGGCGCAGGACAATAAGCAGGAAGCAGTAATGAAATGCCAGACCAAAGAGCCAGAGCCATTTGCTGGAACCATATACCAGCTTCGGGCCGTCATGGATCTCCGCCTTGGTGTTTTTGAACAACGAGCGGAAGGCGAACACTTCCAGTAGCATCCTGCCGACCACCTGCCAGAAGGTGGCAGGACAATCAAGCTTATCCTGTTTTATCCAGTCCAGCGACTTTCCCTGACCGCTGGTCGTAGGAATCCGGAAGGGAACCGGTGACTTGGCCCAGCCGACTACCCGGTAGATGAAGCCACCGAGAAATGTTGCAAAGGCCAAATAAGGGAACACCACCCCGAATAAATAGTCCAGTCCTACCAGAGAACCTAGCCATGCTATTACTATCAGGGCAATAACTGCAAGGAGTGCGTGCTTCATTTATCGTTACCTCGCTTCAGATTAATCTGTTGTTTTGATTGTTATCTGCCGACTTAATTTGATCTCTTTTAAGCATCGCCGAAGCACACTTGGTGCCATCGGTCAATGCAGACCTGCCGCTTAACACTTCATTTACTCTGATCTGGTGCAAACGCTCCCGGCAATCCGTATAAATATCAAAAGCCATGAGCGCAATCTTATCAATTCTGGGATCAAGTACTGACAATATGCCCAAAACCTCTTCTCTGTTCTTTTCCTTGCTCAGTTCTTCCCGTACAATATTCTTGAGGAGATAGGCAAAGGAAATAGCATTTGATGGGGCAAAATCCTGAACAGCACGGATCTTGATTATATCTTCAAGAGGTTTGGCAGCTTCTCCAAGTTCTCTATCTTCAACCAGAATTGCAAAAAGGTTCTGCAACCCGTCGGATATGGTCGATCCGATTGGGTTTGCAAAGCGATCCTTCTGTTTCTTAAAAAAAGAAGAGGCCCCGTAGGAGTCCAAAACCTGATCGATCCATTTCTGGACAATAGCCTTCTTTTTTTCAGCTAATAAGGTTTCTATACTCATCTCTACCTATGCAGCAGTGCTGCTTTTGCAGCACCATGTGATTGAATGGTCATTCATAAATATATGAGCCGATGTCCTATCATGTTTAAAATGATTTATCAACAAGAAAAAACATCCATGCTGTAAATTTTGATTTTTTTTCAATAGGACTCCAGAATGAGGAGCAGGATGATTCTTTAATGAAGGGAGCAGGGAAATAGCCTGACCACATTGTGGCAGTAGCATTTTGGGCTGTTTCAAAAAATTAATGAATTGAGTGAGGATCCGCCTGGAGTCTTTCTTTGAGCATGGTGTTGCGCTGTACCACCCTGGCGTTGTGAATGGCAATGTTTATTGCCTTTTTACTTCCTACCAGAACGACGAGATTTTTGCCGCGAGTCACTGCAGTATAAATAAGATTTCTTTGTAAGAGGGGATAATGGGTGGTATGCAGGGGTATAATAACGCAGGGGAATTCCGATCCCTGAGATTTATGCACTGTTATTGCATAGGCCAGGACAATCTCCCCAAGGTCTGAGGTTTCGTAGAGTACCCTCCTGCCCTCAAAACTGACCTCCAGGCTCTCTTGCTCGCTGTCTCTACTACTGACAATGCCCAAATCGCCGTTAAAAACTTCCTTGTCATAGTTATTGCGGATCTGCATGACCTTATCGCCTACCTCCAAGCGGTGCTGGCGGTCGTCGCGTGACGTCTCCTTCGGATTCAGGGTCTCCTGGAGACGGGAATTTAAATTCTCCGTTCCTATGATACCCTTGCGCATAGGGGTTAAAACCTGGATATCCCGGACCGGATCAAAGCCATAACGCTTTTTCAATCTACTGCTGCAAAGGCTTATTATCTCCTTTTCAATATCCTCCGCTTGGTCCCGGAATATGCAATAGAAGTCTTTCTCTCCCTCATAATCAGGCAGAAGTTCCAAAAATTTACCCTTGTTTATGCGGGATGCATTGAGGCTGATCAGGCTCCCCTGTTCCTGCCGAAAAACAGTCTGCAGGCGGGTTACAGGAATCCGGCCTGAAGCAATAATATCTTTGAGTACATTCCCCGGCCCGACCGACGGCAGCTGATCAATATCTCCAACCAGCAAAAGGGCTGCATTGTCAGCAATTGCCTTAAGCAGGGAGTTGGTCAGGGTGATATCCATCATTGAAGATTCGTCGATGATCACCATATCCGCTTTCAGCGGATTGTCCCTGTTCCTTTTAAAATTTCGTATTGTGCCATCATATTCTAAAAGCCTGTGGATGGTCTTTGCCTCTCTGCCGCTGGCCTCGGAAAGCCTTTTGGCAGCACGTCCTGTTGGTGCTGCCAATTTCGCCACAACACCATTCTGTTCTAAAATAAGGAGCAGAGCCTTCAGGATAGTACTCTTTCCTGTGCCTGGGCCTCCGGTAATAACTGATACCTTCTGGTGCAACCCCATTTTTATAGCCTCTGCCTGTTCTGGTGCCAAGTCCAGTTGCAGTTTGCTGCTGGCCCAGTCGACAGCCTGATCAACATTTTGGATATCATGGCGCGGTCTGCCTGTCGAGAGCTCCAACAGTTTTGCAGCTGCCCCCTTTTCTGCAAAAAATATTGGGGGCAGGGCGATATTCTCATCTTCAACAATTATTTTATCAGCGGCCTCCAGACTTTTTAGCTGCTCTTCAATCAGATCATGATCAGAGTAGAGGTTCTCATGTTCTGGAATTGGTTCGGATTTTCCTGAAAGCTTGAGCAAATACGTTGCCTGCTCAACTAATTTTTCCTTGGGCATGAAGCAGTGGCCTTTGCCGGCAGATTCGTCCAGGGCAAAAAGCAGTCCAGCCCTGGCACGTCGGGGGTCACTTACAGGGACTCCTAGGGAAAGAGCAATAGAATCAGCTATTCTGAAACCAACTCCCCAGATATCCTCTGTCAGCTGGTAGGGATTATTCTTTACAACTACCAGTGACTTTCGACCATAGGTTTTAAAAATCTTGACCGCATAGGTTGCTGAAATGCCATGCCCCTGGAGAAAAATCATGATCCGATGAATTTCCTTCTGTTCCTGCCAGGCCTTTTTTATTCGATCTACCCGTGTTCGTCCCAGGCCTGCAACTTCGCTTAGTCTGCCAGGGTCTCTTTCCAGGATATCAAGGGTTTTCAAACCAAAACGACTGACAATCCTTGCGGCAAAAGCTGGGCCAATGCCCTTAATCAGGCCTGAGCCGAGGTAACGCTCAATACCATTAATAGTATTGGGCTTTACTATTTCGTAACTTTGCAGCTTGAATTGTTTTCCGTAGCGGGAATCCATGATCCAGGTGCCCGTAAGGGAAAGGGTGGAGCCAACCGGCACGCTGGAAAGAAACCCGACAACTGTTATCAATTCTTTTTCCTTGGACTGGCTGAGCAGGCGGGCAACAGTATAACCATTGTCCTCGTTCTGAAAGGTAATTCGGTCGAGAATGCCTTGTATTTGCGTGGTGGGTTCTGTAGGACTTTCTGGGAATAAGCGCTCTGCCATAGGCTAACCCGTATTTCTCACGAACATTTCAGCAAGTAATAAGAATATGCTGCATCGCCTGGGCTGTAATGAAATTTTAAACTTTTGAAACGGATAGGGTATTTCATCGTAAGTCATAAAATCAGTAGCTTAAATGTTCGCCAAAGGCAAGCCGATACAGCCGCATCTATATTGTCGCAGAGAATTCAGCATATCAATATATAGCACAATTCCCTACTCCGCATATCTGCGGCAGTCTCAACTTGTGAGAAATGCGGGTTGTATTATACTGCGCTCCTCATGCGTTGAACATACTAAAAAAATACTAGCAAACTTCCTGCTGCTGATTAAAGGCAACCGCATCGGTGTATTTCATGGTGCTGCCACCAAAAATATCAAGGCTGCTGCCGACAGTAACATCAAGCCTGCCTTTACCAAGCTCTTTAATCTGTAATAGATCTTTAAGGTCACGAACACCCCCGGCATAGGTTGTTGGAA
>JAUXHH010000102.1 GCA_030621655.1 Desulfobacterales bacterium | reverse complement strand
AAGCATCAGGCAGTGTACGCTCCACAGGGGCAGTTGAGTATTCAGGTAGTTTGGTTTAGCTGTTTCAGGCATGGGGGGACAAGATACTCGGAAGGTGGGATTATTAAAAGGGGAAAGGTGAAAGGAGCAAGGGTTCTAGGGTCCAAGGTTTCTAGGGTTCTAGGGGAAATTTGCAGCCGATGTCGGAGTTTATACCCCACAGGTAAGCACCCTTTCAGAGCACTCTTTTTAGTACCCCCTTGTGGGGTATAAACTCCGACTCCGAGGGGGTACAAGTGCATGAAGTTTTCAAAAAAGGTTTCAAGGTCTGTCGGCATAAAAACCTGTAGATAATTATCAAGCTATGAGATGCTTAATGATTGACAGACACTTAAGCTGATAACCATCATCTGTCTCGTTAAACAACATCCGCAGTTTTAGTGCTGTTAATCTTCAATTTCTCAATATGCAAGGGTGCATAAGTTTAAAGACAAACGAAATGATAATTTTTTGCCTATAAACAGATAGCTGATATCTGGCACCTAATTTTTGCCTTAAGCCCTGCACCTTTGGTCTTGAGCCTTTTTACATGATTTGAATCTCCATATTTTTTTGGTCACCACCCTGGCTTTTTTTTTATTCATTGTTATTTTTTAAAAGTCAGGATTATTGTGTTCAAAATAAGTAATATGCAGAAAATATTAATTTAAAAATTTTTAAGGTAGGAGAAAGAATGGTTAATAAAGTAATTCTCATCGGCAATCTCGGCGCAGATCCTGAAATTCGCTATACCCAGAGTGGGGCAGCGGTGGCAAATTTACGCCTTGCAACAACTGAAACCTGGAAGAAAGAGGGTGTAAAGGAAGAGCTTACTGAGTGGCACCGTGTGGTCACCTTCGGACGGTTGGCAGAAATATGCGGGGAATACCTGTCCAAGGGCAGTAAGATTTACATAGAGGGTCGCATTCAAACACGCAAGTGGGAAGACCGTGACGGGAATCCCCGTTATACGACAGAGATAGTGGCACGTGAAATGAAAATGTTGTCTCCAAAAGGTGCTGGAGATCAAGGCAAAGGTGGCGGATACCAGGAAGAAGAACCGCCGTTGCCTGATGCATCACCAATGGGAGATGATGTACCGTTCTAACATTTTTCTACTTCAATAATAATAAATAGTAGAGTCTGAAAGTTATGGATTATTATGAAGTTCTGGGTGTCAAGAAAGACAGTTCAGCCCAGGATATAAAAAAGGCCTATCGCAAGTTGGCCATGAAATATCACCCTGACCGCAACAAGGGTGACAAGGAAGCTGAGGAGAAGTTTAAGAAAATCAGCGAGGCCTATGCCGTCTTGTCCGACCCTGAAAAGCGTAAGCAGTATGATACGTTCGGAGACAGTGGTTTCCAGCAGCGCTACAGCCAGGAAGATATTTTCCGTGGGTTCGACCTTGGTGATATTCTAAAGGAGTTCGGCCTTGGTGGAAGGGGAGGCGGTTTCAGGGCGACAGGTGGCCAGGGCAGCCCCTTTGAAACCTTTTTTTTTCAAGGCGGCGGACCAGGGTCCGGCCGTGCTTCCTACCATTCACCTGGACAACAGCAACCTGTCAAGGGAAACGATCTGACCTATGAACTCTCGGTTTCACTGGAAGAGATTTTAAGCGGTTCGGAAAAAACAATTTCTTTACGCCGTGAAGGCAGAACTGAAAATGTATCTGTCAAGATCCCGAAAGGTATGAAGGCCGGCCAGAAACTAAGACTGGCCGGTAAAGGCTCCCCATCTCCATATGGCGGTCCTCCAGGGGACCTTTTCCTGATAATTAATGAACAAGCGCATCCTGTTTTTATCCGGGAGGGCAATAACCTGATTGTGGAGCAACATATACCCTTCAGTAAGGCCTGTCTCGGTTCTGAAGTAAATGTAAAATCTCTGGAGGGCAAAGATCTCAAGGTCAAGGTTCCTGCAGGGATTCAGCCGCAGGCAAAGCTGCGTTTGAAAGGACACGGCCTGCCTGCAGGGAAAAAAGGCGGTCGCGGTGATATTTATGTAAAGTTCACGGTGGATATTCCGAAGAAACTCACAAAAGAGCAGAAAAAGGTCATCCAGGAATTGACCGATAAAGGATTATAGCCATTCTGACAGTGCAATTTCCTATTTTTTGCCATCATCACCCTCACCATCCCACCAACGCCTGCTTGATTTCCTTAAACTGTTTCAACCTGTAATAGGTTTCCCGTTCACGTTCTCCCAGGTACTGGGTAATCGACTTGATCTCTTCTTTCAGTCTTGGCAGTACTCTCTCCTCAAGAACCCTGACCCTTCTGGTTGTCTGAATAATTTCCCTGCTTAATCGTTGCAGTTTATTATCATATTCTGCAATATCGAGAATGGCATCAACTATTTTTTCAAATCTCCAGGTCGCTTCCTCAAGGTTAGGTGTGGTAAACCTGATGTCATAATTCCTCTGATTTGTTTCTCGTACAGCAGACTCGCGAGGAGATATCTCCTTGTATTCCAGCCCCCAGAGTTTTCTGCCGGTAATCTCAATATTGAAATCCCTCGCAGATACTTCAGTTATAGAATTGATCAAGTCTTCACCTTCAAGGCCAATACTGAAAAACAAATGAGCAATGGCGTCGCCATACAATTTGCGTATCATTTTTCGCGACTCCAGATAGGGATTGGAAGTCTTTAGGAATTCTATAATAAGTGCCTGGCGCCTTGATTTGAGAATGGATATGCTGTTTGCAACAGAAGAAGATTTTTCCTTAAGAAGTAGAAGATTAGTCCGGGTTGGATGGATCATACTTTATTCCTTGGGCTGCTTTATTAAAGAACCAACTGGAACAAGATTGAATGCATGGAGTATCTCCAGTCCCTTGTCCAGAGTCTTATATATCGAACGTGCATGAGTCCCCTGATGAACAAACTGGTTCTCAAATTCAGCAGCAAAATCGAGGATTAACTGGTCGGGTTCTGCCATGCCGTCCCTTCCTACAATGGCCTCCAGTTTTTTAAGTTCCCTCCCTTTAGCGTAATGTTTATAGAGTTGATTTGCCAGATCCCTATGATCCTCGCGGGTTCTTTCATCACCAATACCTTTTTGCATTAGCCTTGATAAACTCGGGAGTACGTCAATTGGCGGGAAAACTCCCTGTTGGTGCAACTCACGGCTCAAAACTATCTGCCCTTCTGTAATATATCCGGTAAGATCAGGAATCGGGTGCGTGATGTCATCTTCCGGCATAGTGATAACCGGAATCATGGTTATGGAGCCCTTTGAACCTCTAATACGACCAGCCCGTTCATAGAGGGAGGCAAGATCTGAGTACATATATCCAGGATATCCGCGGCGACCGGGAAGTTCTTTCCTGGCATTTGATATCTCCCTCAAGGCATCACAGTAATTTGTCATATCAGTAACTAAAACAAGTATGTCCATATCATGGTCAAAGGCCAGATATTCAGCTACTGTCAAGGCAAATCTGGGTGCCATTAAGCGCTCCATGACAGGATCGTCTGCCATGTTAATAATGGCAGCGAATTCGGATTCAATGTCCTGCAGCGCTTTAAGATAGAACGAGTATTCGTGAAAGGTAAGTCCCAGGGCAACAAAGATAACAGCAAATGATTTAGAGCTTTCCCGCAATTTGGCATTCTGTAAAATCTGAGCCACAAGCTCTTTAGCCGGCAGACCTGCACAGGAAAATATAGGGAGTTTCTGGCCCTTGACCAGTGTATTTAAACCGTCAATAGCGGATATCCCTGTTTCAATGAATTCCTCAGGACGAAGCCTGCAGACTGGATTGATCGGATAGCCGCGAGCAGGCCGCCATTCCGATGCCAAAAACATCGGCAGACCGTCAATGGGTTTGAAGGAACCGTTAAGCCTTCTGCCAAGAATATCTTTGGAAAGTGGTACCTGGCGGATTGTATCAGTAAAAATGATCTCCGCATTTTCCAAATTAAGACCCCTGGTCTCTCCAAAAAGCTGAATAAGAACATTTCCCTTTGTAACTTCAAGGATTTCTCCTTCCAACTCCATATCCGGGCCAATGACTTTAACCACTTCACCGATCCTGGCGGCATGAACATCTTCAACGTGAAGCAGTTGGCCGGCTATTCTGGAAGTAGTCCTGTATTTATGCTCAGCAAGTCTCATATTTGGTTTTCACGCTTTTCCGGTTTTTCCTTTCAGGTATACTTCAGTGACACTTCTGATAATATCAAGTGTTTTTTGAGGTTCGCAAAAAGCATCATCAGTATAGGCATTCTGCGCCAGAAAACCGGACCGGATTTTCTCAGCTACTGTCATCACAAGTCGATCCTGCTCCTGTAGACCTTCTATACCGACAATTTCCATGATTTCTTTAAGGGTTTCCTCCTTATGCAGGATTTCCCGACAGCGGTTGCGTAAGGTTTGCCAGTCTCCGGAGAAATTTTCCTTGAAATAATCCTCAAGGATATTCTTGTACAGAGAATAGCTCTGCATCCAATTTATAGCCGGGAAATGTCTGCTGTTTGCCAGGGTGGTATCAAGCATTAAAAATGCACCTGAGGTCCTGAGAAGGGACTGAGTTACAGGTTCGGTAAAATCGCCCCCCGGAGGAGAGACTGAAAGAATCATGCTGAGAGAACCAACATCACCTGACAGAGTTTCCACGATGCCGGCACGTTCTACAAACGATGAAAGGCGGGAGGCAAGATAGGTCGGGTATCCTTCTTCTCCGGGCATTTCTTCAAGTGATGAAGATATCTCCCGGAGCGCTTCAGCCCATCGGGATATGGAATCAGCCAGAAGCAGGACATGGAATCCGAGATCACGATAATATTCACCGAGGGTAACAGCTGTGTAGATGGATGCTTCCCGTGCAGCAACAGGCATATTAGAGGTATTGACAACGAGAACAGTTCTTTCCATTAAAGGTAAGTTGGTTCGTGGATCTTCCAGTTCGAGAAACTCTTCAATCAGTTCAGACATTTCATTACCGCGTTCACCGCAGCCGGCATAAATAACGATATCTACATCAGCATGTTTGGCGATTGTCTGTTCCAGAATAGTTTTGCCCGTACCAAACCCCCCCGGTATGATAGAAGTTCCTCCCCGTGCCAAAGGAAAAAGGAAATCTATAATGCGTTGTCCGGTTATAACCGGTTCTTTGGGGCTGATCTTTTTTTTGTAAGGTCTTGGAACCCGCATGGGCCAACTGTGATACCCGAGAATCTCAGCGCCATTGTCCAATTTGCAGAGAGTTTCTTCCAGGGTTATTCCGCCCTGCAAAATATTTTCAACCATGCCGCTTGTTCCCGGAGGTGCAATTATGGGATGCTGGAATGGACCTTCATCTATGTAACCGATCTTGTCTCCACTGGAAACAATGTCACCATCCTTGACCAATGGGATAAAGGACCATTCCTTTTTTAGATCGAGAGAGGAGTCCAGGTGGATAGGATGAATAAAAGATCCTGTTTTATCTGCAAGCACATCAAGGCGACGCTGCAGACCATCAAACATTACTGATAACAGGCCAGGACCAAGTGTTGTGGCAAGTGAAACACCCAGCCCTTTAACCGGCTCATCAAGGCCAAGACCGCTGGGATCCTCATAGACCTGCAGGACCGTGCCGTCTTTTTCAAGCCTTACAACTTCGCCGGTCAGGTTCTGCTCTCCGACAGCCACCCTTTCAAAAAGGGTCAGGCCTGTAAGGTCGGTACGAACCGTAGCGCCTGAAATTGATATGATTTTCCCTGTTGTAACAGTCTTCATATATTTAATTGCACATGATAGCCGATAGCCTTGCGTAAAAGCCTGACAGCGTAATCTTCTCTCCTGGTTTCCGTTTTCATCGGTGGTGGCATAATAACAAAAACCAGGTCCAAACCTCTCTCCATCTCACGCAGCCTGTTGTCAATACTTTCGGTTACAAGCCGTTCATCGATAACAACCAAGCCATATTCAGGCTTCTGGACAAATTGTTCCAGCAGAGACTCCAAGCCGTCGCTATCACAGACATGCTGTTCGAAACCGGCCAGACCGAAGCCACATCTGGCATCCTTTTCTGTAAAAAAGATAATTCGTTTATTCATGCTATTATACTTTT
>JAUXHH010000066.1 GCA_030621655.1 Desulfobacterales bacterium | reverse complement strand
ATCCCGCTTGATGCCTAATAAGGGCTCAGGTGCCTGGCTTGACATTCGGATATTTTCAACTCGAGAGCAAATGATTCAAAACACCCATTTATCAAATATGACACCATCTACTTTTCCTGCCTTTTGACCGGCGGGTATTCGATCTCGTCTAGAATGCGGACGAATAAGGGTCGAACCTGTTTAATAGTTAACCTGAACTACGGCCAGCGCTGGGCATGATGAAGAAGGCGAAGTATCTGAACCGCACCTTTCCTTATCCAGTAAACGGCAATAAGCGGCGTTCCAGAGACAACAAGCTCCTTTGTGTCTGAAAGCCGCCCCGGCCTTCCCATGTTTGGATGGTCACGGAGGTACTCCACTGCCTCTTTTACTCTGCCGGCCATCCGCCTTGCGGCTTTGGGATTTTTCTGAGCAATATATTCACCGGCAGCAACCAGATCGTTAAGGGCAGGGACAGTCCACTCCAATTTACGCATTCTTGCCCCAGGCGTTGAGAATAGCCACAGCTTGCTCGTGACTTTTCACATCGCCATTTTCAGCAGCAGCAATCCCTTCCTTGATCGCCTCAACATGCCATTCCTGCACATTGAGAAATTCCTCAATGGCCTGTGCGGCTAAAAATGACTTTGAACGGTGAGTTGATTTGGACAAAGAAGCTAGCCGATTGGCCACTTCCGAAGATACCCGGGTGGAAACCAGAATTGTTTCACTCATAGCAGTCCTCTCTATTATGTATACATTGTCATCTTTTTTGATGATACCACGCTCGTACAAAAACAGAAAGGCCTTTTATCTGAAGAACGAGTAGCCTTTCGGCAGAAAAAACAACTGGGAGCGGCCAGACACTTAAATAAGTCCAACATTATAATAACAATATACAATTACAAATATTATTGGTCAGCGTGCCACACTTCATTTTTGATAAACCGGGCCAGCACGGAATCAAAAAGCAGCACCACCTTGCTGTTAAGGTCACCCTTGAAGATTCCGAAAAGGGATGTCATGTGCTTTCTCCGGCAGAGAGTGAGAGCAGTTTCGACGTTACTTTTCTGCTCTCTGCTCATTGGCATGTGAGGCCGGTTCGCTGTAATTCTTTTCCCGCGGTCCTGAAACGGCCTTGACAGCTATATCCTGGACTTTGCCGTAGGCCTTTTCGAGTTGCACGGAAAGCTTTTCGATCTGCTTTTTCTGGTCGGTGGCAAGATGCTCAAATGATTCAATTCGCGAAATAAGAACATTCTTTTCACCTTCAAAAGTCTTTTGCATCAGTTGCTCGTTCTTTTCCGCTTCGTCGGTGAGTTTTCCCGCAAGTTCTTTGGTGGCTTTTTTGACGGCATCGTCTTTCTCCTTTGGAATATTCTCGACCTGCACCTGGAGACTGATCATTCTTTTTTCGTCTTCAACCACTTCCTCTTCTCTGGCCTTTAACTCCGTTTCTTTGGCCTTTGTCTCTTTTTCAAAAAGCTCCCTTTTTTCGGCAAGTTCTTTCTGGAGTTGCCTGATTTCATCCTGTAGTTCGTTTGTTTTCTCTTCCCGTTCGCGGCTCAGACTGTATTCGTATTCTTCCTTTTCCCGTTGCTGCAGCTTCTTGTCCTGTTCCTTTTGTTCCTGTGTTTTGGCAATATATTCGGCTTGTTCCCTTTCCCACTGTGCCTTGGTCCGGGTTATTTCCTCATCAATCTCAGCCTCGCGTCTCGCCATTTGCTCTTCAAATTCAGTCCTCATCTGTTTTTGAGATTCCAAAAGAGCCGCTAGAGTGTAAGTCGACTTTTCAATCTCAAAAATTTCTTCCAGTTCCTTTTCCTTGGCGCTGATTGCCTCCTTTAACTGCAGATACTTCCTGGTTTGTCCCTCCATTCTGGCGGTAATGTCCGACAGGACATCATTAATTTCACCCTTAAGAGTATCGACGGCTTTATCTACCTTTGCAGCGGCAAGATCGTCTGCAACAGCGATAACCTCTTTATTCCTTCTTGCCTCTTTTGCTTTTTCCGGCTGCAGTCCCCTTGCAGCTTCAGCTTCGAACTGTTCCTGCAACCGATTGTATGCCTCAAGGATTTCTTTTTTTGTGTTGGATGTTGATACCTTTGGAAGTTCATCTGTTTTTTTTGCCATTGGTTATCCTCTTTTGTTGAATTAATAATTTACATGTTATCAGGCAATTGTTTTCCTCTCTGCAAGTTCCAGCATTTCCTGAAATAATTCGTTTAGCGGAAGCAATAAAGCTGTTTACGTCGAATTTCCTTTCCCTTAAAAAAGTGAGGCCTGGCCTTTCACCTTAAGGCCCATTCCCATTTTTTCCTCAAATTTTTCAGATAGATAAGACAGCTCATCAAGGGATACATTGGTTATCCAGGCGATGACAACCTTGTCTTCTTCTTTGAACACAAAACTTTTTATTTTCTGGTTTTCGTTCAGCATTGAGTTTAAAAATGCTCTTGGGTTGCCTTTTTTCCTCCCATCCTGATATGTAACGGAAAGGCCCGTGGCTCTTTGCAGATGCCATTTCACATAAAAATATTTTTCGTTGTTTATCTCAGGTGAGGCCAGGGAAATTTTCAGGGTGTCATTGTCCAGAGTAATCCTTTTTATAGGGGCATGAGCCTGTTGTAGAATTTTTCGTGCTTCTTCTTTTGCTTCTGCAGATGCATATTTTTTCACAAAGGGTTCATAATAAAGCACCGGCTCCCCATCAAGTCCCGCTGTCACGGATTCCGGGGGAACACTCATGAGAATTGCCTGGACTTCCTCAAGGGATCGGGCCTGTTTGATTTTAAGAAAAGCGTCCACATCGGATATTTTTATTTTGGCTATTGCCTCGGACTCGCGGTATGGGTCCCTGCCGTTCGGCCTCCATTTTTTCGGCAATCCACACATATCAGCCACGCCATACTGCAATTGATGCGTGCTTCTATCAATCATATCGATCACCGTACATGCTGTTTTTTCTTTATTCGGCCTTAATCCTCTGCCAATACATTGCGTGTAAACCAGCGGTGAGGTTGTGGGCCTCACCAATAAAATGCATTCGATTCCCGGATCATCAAACCCCTCGGTCAATACCCCGTAGTTTGTCAGTACCTCTATCTCTTTTTTTCTGAATTTATTTAAGGTTTCATTTCTTTTTGTTGTTTTGGCATCAATGACTTCCGCCTTGATCCCATGTCTTTCAAAGTCTGCCGCTAATCGGCGGGCGTGTGCCACCCCGGCGCAAAAAGCTATTGTTTTTTTCCCTCTGGCTTTTTCCATCCAGGCCTTTAATGCCAGCGCCCTTTTTTCCGTGGTGTTCATGATTTTTGTCAGAGAACCCACCTGAAAATCACCACCGGACATCTTGACTTTATCAAGGTTCAGCTCGGCCCGAACAGTATAATACTGCATTGGGACAAGATAGCCGAGCTTCTGAAGCTCCACGAGGCTTATTTCATAAGCAATTTCATTAAAAACAGTAAGAGCGGACCGTCCGTCCGACCTTCTGGGAGTTGCCGTCATTCCCAGCAAAAGGGTGTCCGGTTTTTTATTTTCGTAAAAATACGTTATTACATCCGTCCAACTGGGCGCCAGGGCACGATGACATTCGTCACAAATAATTACTGAAAACTCTTTGGGGTCAAAGCGTTTTTTGCGCCTGATTAATGACTGGACGGAAGCAATTGTTATCTGGGCGTCTCTGGAAGTGAAACGGGTTCCCTGCTCAATTTGAATATTGAGGCCGGGCAGATGCTCTTTCAGTTTCCCGTAAGTCTGATCCAGAATTTCTTCACGATGGGCAATAACTAAAATTTTTCCCATACCGGAGAAAGTCAATAATTTTTCAACCAGCAATGTGGCGATTACTGTTTTGCCGGCCCCGGTGGGAAGATGAAGAAGCATTTTGGTCAACCCGTTTTTATAACGGGAAATCACAGCATCAACCGCCTTTTTCTGGTATGGCCTGGGAAAAAATTTCATTTCTATAAAAGGGTAATCGCGTCTGCTGCAGGCCCATTATGAGAACCCGGGCAGGACGAGTCTTTCCGGCAACAGGAGGCGCTCCGGATGCCGGAAAGACTTATTGATATTTGTATTTTTGCGCACTGTGCGCTTACTGAACTCCGGGGTAAAAATTTCATGCAACAGGTATAATGTTTTCTGTTACTTTATTTCAACATTTCTGTAAAAAGTATTTTTTTCCTGCTTGACTTCTTTTTTTATTTCACATATAAGACAAAAAATATCTTAATTGTCTTGTTTGGGCAAGGGGTTTTCATGAGATTGACAAGAGCAGGTGAATACGCGGTACGTTGCGTAATGTGTCTTGCCAGAAATAACGGTACAGAAACTGTGGTGAGCCGCCAGGTTGTTGCTGACTATGGTGATATCCCTTCACACTTTCTGGCAAAGATTGCCCAACAATTATCGAGAGCGGGAATTATCGAGATCCTGCAGGGCGCCCGGGGTGGCTATCGGCTTCTTATTCCCCCGGAAAAACTCTCCCTGCTCGATGTTATTGAGGCAATTATCGGTGAAATTTTTTTAAACGACTGCGTGATCAGGCCTGAATCGTGCCATGCCAGCTCCAGTTGTGCTGTAAATAATGTCTGGCTGCAGGCAAGGGACCAACTCAGGGAAACCCTGGCCCAGGTTACCTTTGCCAAACTGGTTGAAGAAGAATCCTGCTGCATGCTCCAGAGCAAGATAGCCCCAGCAAAAAAATAAAGGGCCGCTTACCAGCAAAAGAAACCATATTTTTCAAAAAAATGTCGAGAAAACAAGAAACTATGGGTAAGATTTATTACACACGAAGAAGCAACATCATTAGGCAGGCCCCATTAAAGAACCACTCAGCAAAGGATGACAAACACTATGCTCAAGGAAGAGAAAAGGCCAAGGATACTCCTGCTCGGCTCTGATGTTAAGGTCAACAACCTGCCTATCAAGGAGGTAAGCCTGCTCCCGGAAGGCAGCCTGCCTGCCTATGGCTATAATCCCGGAGACTTCATTGAGTTGCTGGCCGGCAAGGTAAGCGTTGATAATGGACGTTTAGAGCAATGCCTGACCTGGCTCGCGTCCTACCTTACCTCCACAGACATGACCCCCAGAATTCGCACCCTTACATACGGCGAACAAAAAGAAATATTTCAAATTTTTCGCAATAAAGGGGCCTCAACAGAACAGCAGGATCATGGCTGGTTCATGGTGCATCAAATACTTCCTCCTGAAGGGCGACGAAAAGAGCCCGAAGTTCTGGTCATTGATGATGTAAATATTGAAACGTTAAGCAACAACCACGGCATACTTATTGTAGATGATGGCGGTTGGCCGCCCCAGGTGGCCAAGCGCATCAAAACCCTTAACCCTGAAAGCTGGGTGATAGGGATGGGCATCGGTATTGCCCACTGGCAGGAATGGGCAGAACAGTTCGGTAAATGTTTTTTCCTCTTCTGCAGGTTATCCGACCTGGAAACCACGCGAATGGAAATGGACAGCTCCGTTACCTGGGAGACCATTGTGGCCACGTCTCTGCGCGCCTTGCGCACTGAAGAAATTGGACTTTGGGATGAAAAAAACAACCGTTTTCTCTGCCATATTGTGGTGGAGATGTTTCCTTACGGCATTTTATACGGAGGCCCGAACGGTGTCTTTTTCAGATATCAGGAAGGCTGCCTCCCACAGAAAAGCGCACCGCGCCATAAAGGCTCTGTTCCTGCCCATGACACACTGGTCACTTCCATGATGGCCATGGATTTTCTGGAAATCGGCTGTCGTGATTTCTGCCGCAACTATTTTTATGATTTTTCCAGGCGGGTTCTTGACAATTGGCAGCTCTTATATGATCACGGTTATTTTTTCAGTGACAGCCTTGAATTCCCGGAACTGGATTTTTCATCTGTTTTTCCCGGAGGGGTTCCCTGCTCCTTTATTGAATCCTCCATTGATCCAGGTTTTATTGAGATTCCGGAAAGTTCGCCTGATTTTGCCGGAAGCTTAGAACTTGTAGCCAGCCAGATTTGGAACGAGGAGAAAAAAAGGGCCCTGCGCTCTTTTTTTCCACAAAAACTTCCGGTGGCAATTGGGCCCACCACTACTTCCATCGACATGATTCCAGGTCCTATCCCGGTCATCCTGGACGTATTACACCACCTCAAGGAAGAGGTCAGCTGGAAAAAAGGCTTCGAAGACTTTCGCCTCTTCCGTGTCGGCAATCTCCGCACCATGGACCCTGCTGAACTGGACCCGGTTATTACCCTGCAGAACGTAATGGACAGTTATGTTTCAAAGGAGACATTCCAACGGCCTCTCTGTATAGGAGTCTTTGGCCCGCCCGGCTCTGGGAAATCCTTTTCGGTCAAAGAGGTGGCCCGGGTGGTTTCCAGTAAACTTGACACCAACCCCTTTGATTTTTTCGAGTTCAACATGACCCAGTTTGACGAACCAGAGGAAATCAATTCAGCCATAGAGCCAATCCGGGCCTCTGTAGCCCGGAGCAAGGTTCCCATTGTCTTCTGGGATGAATTCGACTGTCGCTACGACAACCATGAGTTTGGCTATCTGCGCTATTTTTTGCCATCCATGCAGGACGGTGTCACCTATGTACACGGCACCCCATACTATATCGGCCGCTCCATTTTCGTTTTTGCCGGCGGGGTTAAATCCAACTGGGCCGGCATGGAGGAAATGTTGAGCCAGGACGACCCGCACACAGCTCAACTTATCAAAACCTTAAAAATCCCTGACTTCATGAGCCGGCTGCGGGTTGTATTGGACATTGACGGTATTGAGATAGACGACTCTCTGCTGCAGGAATCCGCCACAGACGAGCAATTAGAGGACTTGCATCGCATTCTTATAAAAAGGGCCTTTATCATTGCCCACCAGATGGATACACACTGGAAAAAGGCGGCGCGCAAGACCTCGGGCCTTCTTCTGCGGCTTTTGCTGGCACAATATAAGTTCGGGGCCCGCTCCATTGAGGCGGTGATTGAGGCAAGCAGCGCCTCAGACCGTTTGGTTTACGGCCTGCCGGAACTCATCGCTCCTTCTGCAGCCCGCATCCATGCCGGATGGCGCATAGAGCTTGAACGGAAAGTAGACCGTGTCCGCAAAGAATACAAACTCAGAGCGGTTTGGTAATTTTTGCCCATGACTCTGTTAAAAGATCTTACCATGGTCGACTGGGCCAGGGCCCAGTTTGCCCTTACCGCCATGTATTACTGGCTTTTTGTCCCGTTAACCCTGGGACTCTCCTGGCTGATTGCCTTTTTTGAAACCTTTTATGTCAAAACCGGCAACGAAGAATGGAAACGCATTACAAAATTCTGGATGATGCTCTTTGGCATCAACTTTGCCATTGCAGCGGCCACCTCCATTATTCTCGCATTTGGGTTCGGCACCAACTGGTCAAATTTCGCCTGGATGGCGGGCGACATCTTCGGAATCCTTCTTGCCGCCGCCGGCATCTTTGCCTTTTTTCTTGTGGCCGCCTTTGCTGTCATGTTCTTCGGCTGGGACCGGGTTTCGAAAAAGGAACACCTGTTTGCCACCTGGATGGTGGCTCTGGGCTCAAATCTCCCCGCCCTGTGGATTCTCACGGCAAATGCCTGGATGCAGCATCCCGTAGGCGTGGCATTCAACCCTGATAAAGCCCGCTTTGAAATGCAAAACTTCTGGGAGGTGCTGCTGTCACCTGTTGCCATCAGCAAATTCACCCATGCCACCAGTTCCAGTTTTCTGCTTGCATCCCTCTTTGTTCTGGCTGTTTCATCCTGGTTTCTGCTTAAAGGGCGTCACACAGATATTGCCAAGAAGTCCATCCTGGTGGCTGCGATTTTCGGCCTGCTTTCTTCAGTCTTTGTCACCATTACCGGTAATCAATCAGCCTATTTAAATGCCAAACACCAACCCATGAAGCTGGCAGCCTTTGAGGGGCTTTATGATGGTGAAAAAGGTGCAGGATTGGTGGCTGCAGGAATTCTCAACCCTGAGAAGCTTCCCGGTGACGATAGCAGCCCATTTCTCCATGAAATAAAAATCCCTGGCCTCCTCTCTCTGCTGGCTAACCGTGAACCCGGCTCCTTTGTGCCGGGCATCAACGATCTTGTCTATGGCAACCGTGAGCATGACATTATGGGGATTGATAAAAAAATTAAAAAAGGAAAAATCGCTGTTGAGCTGTTAAGTCAGTACAAGACCGCCCAAAAGGAAAAGAATGAAAAACGGGCAGAAATTGCCTTGGCCAATTTCAAAAAATACGAGGAATATCTGGGATTCGGCTATTTGCAGAACCCTGATGAGGCGGTGCCGCCCATGGGCCTTACCTTTTACAGCTTTCATATAATGGTGGCCCTTG
>JAUXHH010000210.1 GCA_030621655.1 Desulfobacterales bacterium | reverse complement strand
TGAAGTCTGGCACGGACTTGGGCCACATCCCGCAAGGGAAAGAGCAGCCTGCGCTTGAGAAGACGAGCTCCCATGGGGGTTGAGGTATAGTCAAGCGTGTCAAGCAGAGATCCTTTTCTGCTGCCACCAACTATGGTCTGGACCAGTTCAAGGTTCCGTCGTGAAGGTTCATCGACAATCAATACATCTTCAAGAATAACCGGAATGAGTTTTTCAATGTGTGAGCAGGCTGTTTTCTGGGTTTCCAAAACATACTGCAAAAGGGCACCGGCAGCAGATATGCCGGCCTTCATATGCTCGCAGCCAAATCCGCCCAGGTTCAATGTTTCAAAATGTTCAAGCAGGGTTTCACGGGCTGTTTCCAGATGAAATATGTGCTCGGGCCGCGTGGTCAGACAAATATTTGGGAGAAAGTCCATGATGGCCGCAACAGCCTCCTTGCCTCTTTCCTCCTCTGACTCCTCAACAAGGAGTTCAGCAGGCGCCATGCGTGTGAGTTCGTCAAGCAGCCCCTCAAGGTCATCATATTCGCTGACCAGGAATTCACCGGTGGATATATCAAGGTAGGCGGCCCCGTATGGAACGCTTGACTTATTTGAAGAAAGAAATATTGCAGACAGGTAGCGGTTGCTCTTGTCATCAAGAAGCTGTTCGTCTGTGGTTACTCCGGGGGTGACTATCCGTGCGACTTCCCGTTTGACAATCTTGCCGGCTTTTACCGAGCGAGGGTCTTCAACCTGTTCGCAGACCGCCACCCGGTGGCCCGCCTTAACCAGTTTGGCCAGATAGGAAGAGGCCGCATGATAGGGAATCCCGCACATGGGAATTTTATTTGCATCATTTTTGCTGCTGCGTGAAGTAAGGGTTATGCCGAGTATTTTTGCGGCAAGCACAGCATCATCAAAGAACATCTCGTAAAAGTCGCCCATGCGGTAAAAGAGGATGGCATCCTCATGGGAGGCTTTGATCTCCATATACTGCTGGAGCATGGGGGTAATTTTGGGGCTCGTCGTCATTATCCAGCTTGTTTCTCCAACAATTCCTGAAAATCAGGCAATAGCTGGTCAAAGGTGTTTTCAATATGTTCCGGAACGGTTCGCACCTCTGCCAGAACAGTCATAAAGTTGTGATCTCCCTCCCAGCGCGGCACCACATGAAAATGGAGATGATCAGGGTGCCCGGCGCCGGCAACTGTACCAAGATTGAGGCCGATATTAAAGCCATCCGGAGTTTTATGCTTTCTAATAATTGCTACCGATTCCCGAATTATGTCAAACAACGCTGTGTTTTCCTCACCGTGCAGATCACTGATATCGCTGACGTGACGGCTTGGCGCGATTAACAGGTGTCCGTTTGCATACGGAAACCGGTTCAAGAGAACCACAATCAAAGCATCACGGTACAGCAGCAAGCTTTCTTTCTCAAAGCTTTTCCCCGTACCAGCCTCAAAAATACAACCTTTTTCCAGGGGGGATTTTTCCTGGATATAAGTCATGCGCCAGGGGGCCCAGAGGTTTTTCATAGGCCGCCCCCCATAAAATGAATTTTGCCTTCCATGCTCCTGTCCTCAACCTTAATGATCCCATAGGTGCCTGTAATGGTAAAGCTTCCGGGGTTTACCATCAGGGTGGGACCATAGCGATGGCAGACTGGTTTATGGGTATGCCCGTAAACTATGCAGTCGATGGGCGCAAAAGCATCGAACAGTTTATCTTCGATATTGGGCACATAGCCGTAACCGTGGACTAAAGCCAGCCGGAAATTTCCCACCTCGACAACCTTGCTGGCATCCAGCGACTCTCTGGTTTTCGGGCCGCACATGTTGCCGTGCACAGCATGAACGGTTTTTCCGGCAAAGACTTCGAGGACGGTAAGACTTGTCAGGTCGCCGGCATGGAGAATCATGTCAGCATCTGCAAAGCAGAACTCAGCCTTTTCCCGGAACCACTTGTCTGGTTCAAGGAGGTGAGTGTCTGAGAGAACGCCAATGGTGATCATGTCAATAAAGCCCTAAAACCTGACTTTAACCCTGTAAAGAAGTTCTGCCGACCCTTTGGCTGGAACCGTAACCAGCCATTCGGATTCTGAAGAGCTTATCTTTTTGTGGGTAAGATTTTCTGATAAAATATCCCAGTCGCCTGGCATGGGTTCTACAACCCTGACGACCACATCTTCATCTTTGCCGTTTTTCAGTTCAATTCGATAACTGCTTTCAAAGACATAGTTATAGGCACCGAAGCCGGCAAGTTTTTTGAAGTCCGTCTGTTTCCGGTCTGCCGTAATATCAAAGGCGTTTCCAAGTTTAAGCCTGACAGTCTCATTGTCAGGGGTGTGATCTATGCGGTCCTCGCCGACGAATTGAACAGACCCGGCTTGGTCCTGCTTATAGACCCGGACAATGCCCTTTGGCAGCGGCATGCCAAGGTTTTCTGCTTTTGAATTTTCAAAGGACAGGTAGACAGCCACCTTGATCTTGGAGCCAAGATCGCCTGAGCGGTTCCGGTAATAATAATTCTGGCCCTTAAGAAGATACTCCTTGCGGCTTGAAATGTTTTCTGCCTGCAGCAGGGCAACCTGTTTCGTCTGGTTTTCCAGGATATTGGTAGCCCTTTCAAGGGTATAGAGGTGATATTCAAAAAGTGATTCCTGGGTCATTCTTGGCGCCTCGGCTGCATACGCCATGTCGACCATTTCTCCCCGCATTCTTTTTTCAAATACCGGCTGCACCTGGTGCACATCGCCGGCAACAAGCTGCAGCCTGGCATTATTATACGATGTGCCGCTGGTATTGGTAAGGGTTACCCAGCCAAGGAGATTGAGCTTGCTTTCATCGCTGTTCAGCTCGGCAACATAATCAGCCTTCCAGCTGAGGCCGCCGGTAAGATAACTCAGTTCAACATCCTGCGGCCTGTCAGTTTTGCTTGCCAGTTGCATAACCAGGGTTGGCTTGTCCCGCAGGTTATCAGGAACATCGGGAAAAATAAGTCGCCCACCTGACAACCCTGTCTCAATTCTGTCGCCAACCCGAAGCACTACACCGTTATTGGAACTCAGCACCGTGGCCTCTTCCACTGTTTCCTCACCTGTTGTCGGATGGGTTTTAACGACGCCGATGGTTCTCCCCACATACTTTTCAAGAAGTTTCTCGGGGGTCAACAGGTCAAAATCAAAGTTCTGTTCGATAACGACGATGTTTTGCTGTTGGGAACTGCTTTGCAGCAGGGCGGTTTCCGGTCGCATTCTGCCGCTGACCTCTCTGAAGGCAAGGGTGTTTTCACCTTTTGCCAGGGTAAGTGTTCTTTTGTCTTTCACCAGGGCCAGGTTTTCGTTGTATATTGTGACCGCAACCTCTTTCTGGTCTGCCAGAGTGCTGATTTTCTCAGCGGAATCAGCTATTGCATGGCCTGCAAATAATAGGAGTGCCAGCAGGGCCAAGCCTGTAAAGTATCTGTTACGCATATTCCCTCCAGTTGTTCAGGTTAGCTGTCAGGTTGTTGAGTTGAATCATTGGGTACAATTTTTCTTCAGCGCTATTTAACGAAAACTTCCAGGAAATTTGGACCGATTCTTTCGCTTTCGAAGTCTACCGCTTATCTGCAGTAGATTCGGAATTCTCCGACAGGCTCCTAGGGTACACAGATGATTTATTCCAGTTGCACAAAAAAATCAAAAGGTCATTTGAGTTACTGTAAAATCTTCGATTTTCCCGGTTGCAGAAGCACAA
>JAUXHH010000065.1 GCA_030621655.1 Desulfobacterales bacterium | reverse complement strand
TCTCATTCTGGTCTGCGCAGACTACTCAAGACATTCCTTTCTCAGGAAAATGGTGAACAATTTTGCTGAATAAACATGTAACCATCTGTTATTACTGACCAATAGAAAATAAATACTACTATATTTTTTGCTCATTTTCTTACCATAAACAAAAATGTTATTTATTTTGAATGAACCAATTTTTTCTGGCATGGTTTATGCATAGAATGAGATCAAAGCAAAAAAAGGAGACAACACAATGTACGAATCAATGAAAATAACCCCGGAAAGCGTAGCAACCTTTGACACTGAAATTGAAGCTATTGATCTTGAATTGGGAAATTCCAAATTAGGGCTTGGAGTTATCATGATAATGGCCGCTTTCGTTGGCGTCTGGGGCGTTGCATGCTTGATCGGCGGACTGGCAAGTACCGAAAGTTTTCATGAAGTCGGACGCAGCCTTATCACCGCCTTCACGGGAATGTAAAAGGGCTTTTTTCAAACGAAACAAATGGGGATGGACATGGGCAAGGATAAAATAAAAGGCAAGAGAATGGCATGGCATGCTGCAATTTTTTGCGGCACAGTCATCAGCATCTGGTCTGTTGCTGCTTTTCTCAGTGGTCTGGCACAGGTCAACTGGCAAGTATCCGAACTGTTAAGACAGTATTTGATTACTGTCGGCCTGATGCAGGAATTCCATACTTTGTCCGATTTCTACACGCATATCAAGGGAGTTGAATATATCATTGCGGTAATGTTCCTTGGCGCCTTTCCTGCTTTCTACACCTATCTCAATAGAACTAAAGTGAGAATTGCGGCAAAAACGTAACTCTTAAACTAACAAAAAGCCTGGTTGTGTTGCAGTTAACCTGCCAGGCTTTTTTTTACCTAAAATTCAAGCTATGGGACAAAAAATTACTAACGAATTCAACGAGTTATGACAACTAACCCAAAAGGAGGTAACAAAAAAATGGAGCAAATCCAAAAGTATCTATACGGAGCAGTACTTGTATCGCTGTTGTGCTTCTCTCCCCTGCAAAATTTTGCCGTAGCCGGAGATGGACCCGATGAGGTTGAAATCGACTCCCTGGCTCAGCTTTATGAACCAGTCTATTTTGACCATGCAATGCACGAAGAAGTTACCGACAGCAACTGTGCAGTCTGCCACCACCATACCCTTGGCACACAGATTGAAGATGAGAACTGCATGCGTTGCCATGCAGAAAGTGGTGCAACTGATGAAATTGCCTGCCAGGAATGCCATTCAAGTAATCGGTTCGAAGCTGAAGATCTTGCCAGAATTGATGCTGACAAAACTCTGTATCATCGCGATAAAGTAGGACTGAAGGCAGCCTATCACATCCGCTGCATGAACTGTCATGAGGAAATGGGCGCAGCGAACGGCTGCCAGGATTGCCATTCACGCACAGATGCCGGCAACAAATTTTTTCATGCCGGGAACTACGCGCCTCCCGAGAGTGACAAACCTGCAGGTGGCGGGCACTAGAGACTACTAAAAGTTGATATTACTTTTCAGCATAAAAAGAAGGAGTAGATAATGAAAGCAATGAACCGAAGAAAATTTCTGAAAGGCAGCTTACTCGGAGGAGCTGCTGCCTCGGTAATCAGCAAAAGAAAAAATGCAGATGCTTCATCATCATTCGGTGGGTATCCAGATGCCATGGGCGTACTGGTCGACCTGACACGCTGTATTGGCTGCCGAAGCTGTGAAGCTGCATGCAATAAAGAACAAGGCCTTCCGGCTCCTGCGCAATCCTTTGACGACTTGTCAGTGCTGGATCATGAGCGCCGGACCAGTGAGGGGGCCTACACCGTTGTCAACCGCTATGAAATTCCGGGAAAGGACCATCCGCTTTTCCGTAAAATTCAGTGCAATCATTGCAATGAGCCTGCATGCCTGACCTCATGCTTTGTCAATGCTTACACCAAGACGCCTGAGGGGGCGGTGATTTATGACGCCACAGTTTGCGTGGGCTGCCGGACATGCATGATAGCCTGTCCATTTTATGTTCCTGCCTATAGCTACTCAAGTGTTTTAAATCCGGTCGTCCAAAAATGTATTTTCTGCTACGACACCAGGCTTAAGTTCGGACGACCCCCAGCCTGCGTCGAAGCATGTCCGCGGGAGGTTCTTACCTTTGGTAAACGTAAAGACCTGATCAAGATAGGCAACCAGAGGATACAAAATCATCCGGATCTCTATGAAGATCATATTTACGGTGAAAAAGAAGTTGGTGGAACTTCCTGGATGTACCTCTCAAGTGCCCCGTTTGACCAGGTAGGGTTTGATACTGATCTTGGTACTCAGCCGATTCTCTCCTATGTCAAAGAATTCCTGACCGTTGTCCCCATGGTGCTGACCATCTGGCCCGCCCTGTTTGCAGGCTTTCACCTGTTGGCAACTCGCAAGGACAAACAAAAAAAAGAAGAAAAATCTGAGATATAAAGGGAGGGACAAGTAATGAAAACACTTATCGCAAATGGGAAAATTCCCCTGGCTACACACTATAATGATGACAGATCCGCCAAGTGGTCTGTTAAAGACAAACTTCTCCTGGGACTGAGTTTGAGTGAATATCTCGCCCAGGCATTTCGCAACCCACTCAACTGGTTCTTTGCAGTTATATTCAGCTTCGGTGGCTATGTTACTATAACCAGATTTATTTTCGGTCTGGGATATGTAACCCACAGTTCTTATGATTATCCCTGGGGGCTTTTTCTTGGCTTTGGCCTTTTTGTTATGGTTCCCCTTTCTGCGTCCGGCTTTATGCTGGGTACAGCGGTTGAAGTATTCGGCCGGGATGATTTCAAGCCTATTGAACGGTTGGCTCTGTTAAACGGCCTGCTGGGTTACTTATTTGCAGTTATTTTTCTACAGGTCGATCTCGGGCAGCCATGGCGCTTAATTTACCCAATGTTCGTTTCCCTGGGGCCTGCAGCAGTTCTGTTCCTGGTTGCCTGGCATGTTGCAACCTATCTTACAGTGCAGGTTGCTGAACTTGTACCGGCCTTTGCCGAAATGATGGGTATGCCTAAACTGAAAACTTTCATCAAGAGCATGATCCTCGGCCTGACCATTGCCGGCATCATTCTCTCTACCCTTCACCAGGGTGCATTAGGTGCTTTATTCACCTACGCACCTTATAAGGTCCATCCATTGTGGATGTCTGCACCATTCCAATGGTTCCATTACTTCTGTTCATCAGTTTTTGCAGGTCTCTCCATGCTCATCGTAGTAAGCACAATCTGCAAAAAAACCATGGCATGGCGCTGTGACGACAATTTTCTCACATCCCTTGACCGCCTTACCATAGGGCTGGCAAAAGGCGCTACCCTGGCATTGATCACCTACCTGGTCATTAAAATAATTGCCATAGCTCACGACGGCGACTGGGGTTACCTGGCCAGCGGCTGGGGACAGTGGTACATGCTGGAAATGATAGCAGGGGTCATTCTGCCAATGATACTTTTTACAATTTCCATCCGAAATAATCTGCCTGGTCTTGCACGGTTTGCAGCCCTTATCGCGGTTCTTGGTATCGCGCTCAACCGTCTCAATACAGCCCTGTTCACCTTCAACTGGAAGCTGTACCAGGAAATACCACACTGGCGGGAGCTGGTTATTACTATCACCGTATACTGCCTTTTCATTGCCACCTACCGCTTCGTCCTGTATCGCTTACCGATACTTTACACCTGGAAAAAGGATGAAGAGGCAGCAAGCTAGAAAAAGCTCCTTTCCTTCTGCAGCGGGGGCGCAAGCCGGAACTTCACCTGTGCCCCCGCTGCACATAGCTACTAACAGAGGGTGACTGACATGATCCTTTCACTGAAAACAACCAGCTATACAGCAGCAATTTTTGTTGCGCTCATCCTCGGTTTTCTCTTATTGCTTGGTTCACGGCAATACAAGTCACATAAGGAATATGCATCTATCATTGAACAGAATGAAAAAATTATTTTTCAATTCGCCACCATCCGTGAACATATAACTGAATCACTCCTGGAAAACCGCCAGCAGCAGCTCAATAGCATTACCAGTGAAATCGAGAACTTAAATGTCAACATATCACAGATACTGCAACAACCGATCATCCCTAACGAATATAGGATCTCGTTTGCCGGCCAGGTAGACTTTGCGGGCATCATCCTGCTGCTCAGAAGCATAAGCTCCGGGAATCAGCCCCAGGCCAAGATACGCCAGTTAAACCAGGAGTTAAGGATTTTGGGTGAGAGATTGATGCTGTTCGACAGGGTTATTGTCGAGCATGTAAAAAGAAAGCTTGTAGGGTTTCAAAATTTTGTCATAGGTCTCCTGGCGATAATCCTCTTTATCGTTATCTATATTCTTCTCTTTTGGCACGGCCAAATTGCCATGCCACTTATCGATCTTGCAAAACAGGCCAAAGAAATAACTACAGGAAAGCGTTCTGCCATATCCTTACGAAAAAAAAGTGGCGAGGTGGCAGAACTGGCAGGTTCCTTCCAGAGTCTTCTGTCAAAACAAAAAAAGACATCAAGTAAATTTGCCCGCTATAACCGGGTAGGAGGAATGGTTCATAACGTCAGTGAGTCTGTATGGCATGCCCCGACAAGGGATGCTGTTTTTGTGGAAGCATGTAGAGGTGTATTGACCAACAGCGATTATGTCCTGGTTTGGATCGGCATTCCAGGAGAAAACAACCAGATAGTTCCTGTGGTTGCAGATGGTTCTACAACCATGAGCCGCCAGGAACGCGATGAATGCATGACAGCTTTGCTGACAGCATCTGAAGAAAATGGCGAGAAATATGACGCCGCCCATAAGGCATTGAAACAAAAATCACATGTAATACTGCGGGACATCATGGCCGGATTACCCAAAGGGCCATTCAAGAATACCCCCTTTGCCACCAACAAGCCGGACTGCATAGCACTCCCCCTTGTATATGATCAGCAGATTTTTGGTGTAATTACCATCTATTCCATAGCCTCTCTCAGTTTCGCAGAAGAAGAAATTGAACTTTTGAACGGCATGCGTCGTGAAATTGTTTTTGCAATATCTGCCCTTGCTGCCAAAGAGTCAAACAAGACGTTGGCATGTCTGCAGACAGCCAGGGAAAAAGTGTTTGAGGATAGTTCCGATCCTATTCTGGTAGTTAGAACTGACGGCACCATTGTTGAGGCAAATCCATCTGCAGAGGAAAAACTTGGACAGAGTTCTGATAAAATCACTGGGGCCAATATTTATGACATTTTCCTCAGCACCTCTCCAGCCTCCAAACATTTCCTGGATACATTGAACGGAGGCGGTGAAAATATTTCTCTTGAACTCAGCGGTCCAGGAACAGAATACATGGTCAGTCTTTCCCCCCTGATAAATCAGGAGGAGAAAGAAGACACATTTCTGCTTGTTGCCAAGGATATGTCTGAACAAAAAGCCCATAAAACTGAGACCATAAAGGCCTCCAAACTTGCCGCAATGGGTGAACTCTCTGTCGGTGTGGCAAATGAAATAAATAACCTTACCAATGGTCTTATTAACTATACCCAGATACTCAGTGAAGAGATTGAGGAAACCGCTGGAAACAACAACCAGTCTGTTGAATTGTTGAACAATGTAATTAAAGAAGGCGAAAGAATTTCACAGATTGTACAACAGTTGCTTTGCTTCAATACAAATCACCCCCAGACAAAAGAAGCGGTTAAGATAAACAAAATCGTTGAAGACTCATTGGCACTCACCAAGCATCAATTCGGATATGACGCAATAGAGGTTGCAGTACATTTTCCGGATATTATTCCTTCTGTTCAGATTAATGTGCAGGAAATGCAACATATATTCCTAAACCTCTTAAGCAATGCCAGGTATGCCTTAAACCAACGTTATGCAGGAAAACACCCACAAAAATGCATTGAGATAAGGGGTGAGGTAACAACACGAAACGGCCATTCTCACTTGAAAGTAGTCTGTACTGATTTTGGTGTGGGCATACCCCAAAACATCATCAGCAAGGTTTTTGAACCTTTCTTCTCAACCAAACCCGATGGGATAGGAACCGGGCTCGGCTTATCCATATGCCGGAGTATTGTTGAAGACAATAAGGGTACTCTCAAAATTGAAAGCGTCCTTGATGACCACACTTCAATAATTATGGAACTGCCAATTGTATAAATTGGCAATCCCCTGTAATCCACACACACCGTAGTTTTTCTAACATCAAAAAGTATAGTTTCGATTCATCTGCATGAATTGCTGGCATCTTGCAGACCAACGTGCATGTCTTGCATTATTGGATCAAAAAATCTTGATCTGCCACAGCCAACAAACATGTCGCATGCAACGCATTTGCGCAACAATATCGTAGCATGCCACACAAAATGCAACACATCGTACGTGTTGTTCATTTCAGACAATTATTTTTTTTACGCGCAAAATTGATCCTGAACAAAAACTAAATTATTATTATAAAAACAGCATATTACAAGCATAAATGAAACATTTACACGAAACAAGAAAAGAGAAATAAGAGCCCTGGGTATAAATTTCCAATGAAAAAAAGAAGTATGGCACCGTTCCTGCAGAGATAAGTGTCAAAGCAAAGATGAAAGAGAAAAACTAAATAATAAATAAAAGACAAACCAACAAGGAGACCAGTCATGACAAACACAATCGATACCACAGAAGAAAGAGTCGCCACCGTTATCCAGGAAACTACTGAAACTCAAAAAACAGAGATGAGCAAAGCTGAGATCTGCTTTGGGGCACTTATGGCAATTGCAGCAATTGCAGGAATGTGGGGAGCCGTTTCATTGATGATTTCATTCTTTTTAAATTAAATATAACAAATAACATTTAATTGAACTGGATGCTAAATACATAAAAAGGAATAAGCCATGCTAACCGATCAGAAATTCATAAAAGAGCAAGCAGCAACTTTTGACAGTAGTGTTTTTGACTCTGATCTCGAAATTGGTAACTCAAGATTCGGCATTGGCCTGATCATGGTAATGGCTGGCTTTGTTGGTGCCTGGGGCTGTTTATGTCTCATAAACGGAATCGTTCAATCACAAAGTCTTCACGATATAGGTAGTGGAATTATTACTGCCTTTACAGGAATATAGATAAAAATATCCATCGCAAATCAACTCAAATCAAGAGGACAAACATGTCAAAAAAAGAAATCCCCCTAAAAAGTATGACTGTATTCAAGTTTTCATCAATCTTTCTCGGTTCACTCATAACAATCTGGTCCAGTGCCGCAGTTCTCAGCGGATTAGCACAAGTAAACTGGCAGGTTTCCGAATTATTGCGGCAATACCTGATAACCGTTGGTTTGATGCAGGAATTTCACACCATGTCTGATTTCTACACACATATTAAAGGGGTTGAATACATTATTGCCGTTATGTTTCTTGGCGCCTTCCCTGCATTCTATGCATACCTCAACAAACCAGCAGAAGAAACTGCTGCTAAATAGCAGAACGCCCCACCATCTGGGTATAAAAAAAACCTGGCCGTTTGTTGCGGCCAGGTTTTTTTATACAGAGTATGCCAATTCATCATAATTACCCAGTATTCAATTCTTCCTTATTGTCTTCGATTTCTTCACATTTGTTCCAGCTTTACAGGCAGAAATGCAAAATTTTCTTTCTCCTTAAAAATATTTTGTTATAGTCAATGGGGGCTTGTATAACAAAATCATAATCAGTGCTAAAAAATATTTTTATGAAGAGAACCGTCTTTCTTACCTCTTTTTTACTCGTATGTTTTGCAATTCTCCTTCAGGTGCCTAGCAACGAAAGTCTTGCTGAAGAAAAACAGCTTCAACCTGATGATGAAAAGACATTACGATTTGTACTTGTTCCTGAAAAAAATATCTTTGAGCAGCGAAGACGCTATAAATATATAACTGACTACCTTACCGAAAAAATGGATATGAATTTCATTGTGGAAATCATGGCCAATTATGGGGATATCAGCGAGGCTTTTATTGAAGGGAAGGCCGATGCCGGCTTTTTCGGTAGTTTCAGTTATGTATTAACACATTCTAAGGCAGGCATAGAGCCCTTAGTGAGACCTGTATGGCCCAACAACAATTCCACCTACAGGGGATATGTTTTTGTCAGGCAAGACAGCAATATTAAAACTGTAAAAGATATGAAAAACAAAAGTCTCGTCCTTGTGGACAAGGCCACAACCGCCGGTTATATCTTTCAACTTTTTTATTTCAAATACTACGGCATTAACAATATAGAAGATTATTTCTCAAGAATATCTTTTGCCAGCAGCCATGATGCTGCCGCCTGGGCAGTTTATGCCGGTGAGGCAGACATAGGTGGTGCCAAG
>JAUXHH010000192.1 GCA_030621655.1 Desulfobacterales bacterium | reverse complement strand
GGTCACGCGATGACCTGGACAAGTTGAAGACAACAAAATCGGATGTCATTTTCATGACCGGGAGTTCCATCGCCCACTTGTGGCTTGATGATATCATAACGATTCTGGATGAAAAACAGATCCCGGTTGCTGATATTTTTCCAGACGACACGGAGTCCGGGGTGTTGATGACTCTGTATCAACCGTCGCATACGCAAGGGGAAATGGCCGCGGAAATGGCATGGCAGATTTTGCTTGGGGCAAAGCCTGCTGACGTTGCCGCCCATATCTTTCGGGATACGGAGTTGGTCTTAAATCTTGTGGAAGCAAAGCATCTCGGCATCAATTTTCCGATCCAGCTGTTAATTGAAGCTACAAGGGTGATTGAATGAGGCCGGTTTCTCTGTCAGTACGTAGTTTTTCGCGCAGCCTTATCGCCTGCCTGTTCATCTGCCTTGTCTTCTCTGCAGCCATGCCGGTTATCGCATTCGGGCAGCCCAAGGAACTGCTGTTCGGCATCGAGCCCGAACATAACATTTTCGACCAGATGGAACGGTATCGCTATCTGGCAGACTATCTTTCGGACCAGCTTGGGGTGAAAGTAAAACTCACCATCATGAGCCGTTATGGTGAAGTAATCAAACGGTTCAAAACCCTCAAGCTGGATGGAGCGTTTCTTACCTCCTATACCGCCACCATGGGCATTAAAGAGTTGCATTTGGAACCGGTGGCCAATCCCGTCAATCTGAGTGGGGAGTCAACTTCACAGGGATACATTTTTGTACGTAAAGACAACAGTATAAGCAGTATATTGGATATGGAGGGGGGCAACATCGTATTTGTGGATCCGGCAACCATGGAAGGTTACCTCTTTCCCCTGGTATTTTTGCGGCAGCATGGCGTAAAAAATGTAAACAAGTTTTTTCATCGATATTATTTTTCCGGCAGCCATGTATCAGCAATCTTTGCAGTACTTGACGGACGGGCTGACATTGGTGCGGCGAAAGATACGTTTTATAACAACCTGGTCAAGAATGACCCTTCTATTGAGCAAGAGCTGGAAATCATTGCCCGGTCCCCCAAAGTCCCTGAAGTTACCCTCTGCATCAAAAGTGAAATTGACCAGGATTTACGGGAAAGGTTGGGTCGTGTTCTACTTCATATGGACAAGATACCTGATGGCATGAAGGTTCTTCAACGATTCAAGGCCATTCGCTTCGTTGAGTCAAAGAAAGCGGATTTTGTCATCATAGAAAAAATGGCCCGGACAGCTCTGGGAGCCCTAACGGTACATGGAAAGTAATAGATGAAGAAAAAAATTATCATGGCCTTCTTCCTGTTATTTCTGCTGTTCCTTGCCGGCATCGTCGCAACCCTGCATATTATCGACAGGACAACCGCAAATCTTTCCTCTCTGCTTTTGCTGCACAAGGTAGAGGTTATTCGGCAGGAACTGGTCATCAACGTTCAGACGGTGCAGTCAAATCTTTATACCATTGGCACATCATTCAACAAGGATTTGGACATTATAGTGGATAATGTCCTCACACTCCGCGAGCGGGCCCAAACATGTTCTAGTTGTCATCATGAACCGGAGATGGCCAATGAAATAAGCCAATTGCAGGAGTTGACGGGTCAGTACAATGAGGCCCTCAGTTACTTCATAACTTCGACGGCGGACGCTCAACGTATCAAGCGCCTTCAAACTTTTGCGGCCGATATCGGGGACAGGATAATTGATAAGTCGCAATGGATGGCGATGATAGCCAACGACAGCTTACGAAAAAAGACAACTGCGGCAATGGAGGAAGTGGGTGACTCCAGAAAAATTCTAATTGGTACTCTTTCCTTTGCATTTTTTGTGGGCGTCCTTTTCTCCCTTTATTTCATCAGAAGTTTCACCAAGCCGGTTACAGAACTCTTGGGCGCTACCCGCAAAATCAAATCAGGCAATCTGCAGTACCGGATAGAGGAAAAATTAGAAGACGAGTTTGGAGAGCTGGCTGGATCATTCAACGAGATGGCCGTTTCCCTGCAGGAGCAATATGCAAAATTAGAGCAGACGGAACAACTGGCCGTGGTGGGTGAACTTGCAGCCGGCATGGCCCATGAAATAAAAAACCCCATGGCAGGGATCAAGGTATCTATGGAAGTCCTCAGTCAAGACTCACCTCTTCCTCAAGAGGACAAAGAGGTGCTTTTCCGGGTGATCAATGAAATTGATAGAATCACCGCCATGCTCAAAGGTTTGCTCAGCTATGCCCGTCCCCCAAAACCCAAGTTGATATCACTGGATGTCAACCAACTCCTTGAAAGAACAATCAAATCCGCCCGCTATTCCCTGCGCTCCCCAAAATACAAGGTCAAGGCCCCGGACATGCAGGTCGAATTCATCAAAGACTTCAGCACTGACCTTCCGCATATTGTTGCCGATCCTGGTCAGCTGCAGCAGGTTTTTCTGAACCTGATATTGAATGCGGTGGACGCTATCTACTCCGCATTCGGACACCAGGGTGTCATAACCATAAAAACCCGGCAGTCTTTGGATAAGAGCGTAGAAATCTCCTTTGCCGATAATGGGAAAGGAATAGAAAATAAATTGCTCGAAGATATTTTCAAACCATTTTTTACTACCAAATCCAAGGGAACCGGGCTGGGGCTGGCCATAAGCAAACGCCTTGTCGAGCAGCATCACGGTGGTACTATTATTGTAACAAACAACCCGGAGGGAGAAGGGGTGATCTTTACCCTCAGCTTTCCAATTGATAAGGATTGACCGCACCATGAGGAGCCATTGTCAATCTGCATTAAAGCCTGTTTTATTATAAAACAGATCAGGCTGACGGGTAGGTGCGTTGTTTTTTCAGGCCGGTTTGTTCCGGGCCGCGCAGGAAGGCTATTACCATGCCAAGGATGGCGATAAACCCTCCTGCCTTCATGACAAAATGGAAGCTTCCCATGAAAATCTCTTCCAGAGCAGGTTGATACTCTTTCAGGCTTAATCCATCGCTTAATTGATAAAAGACGCTGTTGAAAATTGCTCCGGCGATAGCCACTCCCAGGACCATTCCCAGGTTGCGCGCTGCAGCAACTGTTGCCGATGCTACTCCTCGGCTTTCAGGTGAAACGGCACTGAAGGCGGCAGCACTGTTGGGCGGCAGGAAAATAGCGGTGCCTATACCGGCCAGGGAAAGGCGCCAGATTATGGAGAAAAATGAAGCATTGGCAGGGATGGTGGCAAGGGAGAAAAGCGAGCCGGCAATAATGGCCATTGCCAGGGTACAGAGTAAACGGGAACCGATGCGGTCAAAAAGTGCCCCGGCAAAGGGTGAGACAATAAATAAAGAGATGAAAATGCAGGCCATGATTCCGCCCACAACATTTATAGGGTAGCCGCCGGGGTGGATAAGATAAAACGGCATGAGGAATACAAGGGTAAAGAGACAGATAAAGAGGATAATCGCTGCCACGATCGGCATGGAAAAAAGCCTTATCCCGAAAAGTGTGCGTGAAAGTATAGGATGTCTGACCCGTGTTTCAACGTAAATAAGACAGGTTGCGGCCAGAATGGAAACAGCTATGAGTGAAAGGGTGGATAAAGAAAAATATCCCCAATCATAGGCATGGGTTATGGCCATAAGCAGGGAGCCCAAAAGGATAGCCAGAAGAGCTGCACCAGGCCAGTCAAAGGTTTCCGGCCTGGTGATATCCGCCTTGCCGCCCTTTAAGAGAAAAAAGACACCTGCGGCAGTGAGCAGACCGATGGGGATATTTATATAGAAAATGGCCCGCCAGGAAAAATAATGTGTCAGCAATCCACCCAGTACTGGTCCGGCGGTGAGGCCGGAAGCTACCACCGCCCCCATCATGCCGATTGCTCTGCCCCGTTCTGTTTCCGGGAAGGTGTCAACCAGCAGGGCCGGAGTGCATGCCATGGTCATTGCAGCGCCGAGCC
>JAUXHH010000227.1 GCA_030621655.1 Desulfobacterales bacterium | reverse complement strand
GACGGCTTTGAAGACCCAGGCCTCCAAAATTATGGTCGTTATACCGGAGCCTTTTATTCTGGACCGGCAGGAAACAACGGAATGTATCACCGAAGGGCTTATGCTGGGGGCTTACCAGTTCAGGAAATACAAGAAGACAGTGGAAGAGGATGAACCGCAGAGCGAGATCACTGAGGTTCTTCTTAATACAGACAGGGAAAAGTCCGCTGTCAAAAAAGGCCTGACAGTTGGTAAAGTGGCAGCACTTGCCGGTGCTGCTGCAAGGGACATGGCAAATGAACCGGGAAATGTCTGGACCCCGACCCGTTTTGCTGAATTCGGGCGAAAACTTGCAAAGACTTATAACTTCTCCTGCAGGGTTTTATCCAAGGCAAATATGCAGCGTTTGAAAATGGGTGGCATTTTAGGGGTTAACAGCGGTTCGGCTCAACCCCCAAAGATGGTTATCCTTGAGTATAAAACTTCTGCCCGTAATCCAACCCTGCTTATGGTGGGCAAAGGGTTGACCTTTGATTCAGGCGGCATAAGTCTCAAGCCTCCCACGGGCATGGAGGAAATGAAGTTTGACATGTGCGGTGGGGCCGCAGTGCTTGGTGCCATGCAGGCTGTGGGTGAGGAGCAGCCAAAGGGGATCAATGTGATCGGTATCGTGCCGACCACGGAAAACCTGCCAGGACCCAGTGCCTTAAAGCCGGGTGATATCATCACTATTTATGGCGGCAAAACAGTTGAGGTTATAAACACGGATGCTGAAGGTCGTTTGATCCTGGCAGATGCGCTGGCATACGGCATCAAGCAATACAAACCAGACGCAGTGGTGGATCTGGCGACGCTCACCGGCGCAGTGGTTATCGGCCTTGGACATCATCGAACCGGCCTGTTAAGCAATGATGACGGGTTGTCGCAGAAGGTCATGGCTGCCGGCGACAGAAGCGGTGAACCTCTCTGGCGTCTGCCTCTCGGCCCCGAATATTCCAAGCAGATCAAGTCCAAGGTTGCAGATATGAAAAATGTCGGTAATCGAGCCGCAGGCACCATTACAGCTGCAGCATTTCTGCAGGAATTTGTCGGGGATGCTGTCTGGGCCCATCTTGATATTGCCGGGACAGCCTATAATTTTACAGAAAAGTCCTATATACCAAACAAGGGACCTTCCGGTATAGGGGTGAGAACCTTGCTTGAGCTGATTCGCAACTGGAAACAGGGTTAAGGCGCAGGGCTTTTTTAATGCCTGTCACGAAGTTGTTTACAGAAACATTCCCATCCAGGCAAATATGATTGATTTAATCCCACTAATTTATTAAGAATTTATGATTATCCATATTATGCCTACTGGTATGGTTGGGCCATGATGACGAAAGACCTTGGAGAAATAAAAGAGCTTGACCAGACCATGCGGGCAACTCATAAAAAATAGATTTCATAAAGAAATCGTCTCTCGCTAAGACTTGTTCTTTAACAATAAGGGCAGGGCCGGAAAAGGCTCTGCCCTTATTGTTTCAAAAGTCAAAATGTCTGCGTTACCTTGTCTCAGGATAAGGT
Source organism: Desulfobacterales bacterium (assembly GCA_030621655.1). Classification (GTDB taxonomy): domain Bacteria; phylum Desulfobacterota; class Desulfobulbia; order Desulfobulbales; family BM004; genus BM004. The sequence continues at coordinate 1,915 of JAUXHH010000227.1, read as the reverse complement.
TGGTTTAAGGACAATATGCTGACAGGAAATGTTGACACATGTATAAAAGCTCCTTCCTAACCCATTGTGGCATTTGATTCATCCCAACATACCTTAGCATTCACCTGTTAGAGTCCTAACGCACTTCTGGAGCCGTGCACTCCAACTCTTGAAAATGCTGGAATTCAGGTTGTCCGGAAGCTTGGGAAAATACAAAATACAGTATTCTTTAACAATATTTACATAGTTTCCCCCATTCACAATCAGGACATATTTTCTTATTAATATTTTGATGGAATTGTTCGATTACCGTATCGCTGATATTTTTATTCACCAATAATTGCAGGAAGAGAGGCAACTCGTGTCATACAGGTTCCGTACAGATGGACAGGCAGGAATGAATTGCAGCAATATACTATTGATCGTTATTCTGGCGGTCGCTTTTTTCATTCCAACAATTGCTTTCTCTGCTGCACCGGACACCACGGAAGCGGAGCTTAAAGCTATTGAGAAAGCTACGGAAGAGGCCGCGGTAAAGGCAGTAGAAAAGGCGACCGAGGAAACCGTGGAAAAGGCTGTGGAAAAAGCAGCAGGAAAGGCCATTGAGAAAGCGACGGAAGAGGCTGCTGCAAAGGCTGTAGAGAAGGTGACCGAAAAAACCGTGGAGATGGCTGTAGAAAAGGCTGCAGAAAAGGCTGCAGTTGAAGCCACGGCAAAAGCTACGCAGGCTGCCAGACGACCGGAGGAATGGAAGGGCCCTACAAAGGTCAAATTCCTGATTTTTGTATTGGACGTTGACGATATTGATGATGCTGCTCAGAATTTTACCGCAAATGTTTATATGAAACTGGAGTGGGAGGATGAACGCCTTGCCAATAAGCAAAGTTCACCGCGCCAGGTACCTTTGGGAGAGGTATGGAATCCTAATATCATTATTGCCAATCGTGTGGGATTGGTATCAAAATCACTGCCTGAAATGGTAACTGTTTTTCCTGACGGTAAGGTAGTCTATCAACAGCGGTATACGGGGAAACTGTCCCAGCCCCTGAAACTGTCTGATTTTCCAATGGACAAACACACCTTCACCATCCAGTTCGTGGGGACAGGTGGTACTTCAGCCGATGAGGTGGAGTTCATACCCGGCGATGCAATAGCAAGCAATATTGTCGGCGGAGCAATTGCCGATGAACTGTCGCTGCCTGACTGGGAAATCACAAAATCTGAGGCTTTGCCTTTTTTTTACAGGCCGATAGAACAAATCAATACTCCCGGCTTTGCCTTTCGGTTCGAGGCCCGACGCTTTATAAGTTATTATATTTGGCAGATTATCCTGCCCCTTACTGTAGTGGTTTTCATGTCCTGGGCAGCCTTTTGGATAAAGCGAAGTGAAACCGGTATTCGGATTGCAGTGGCAACAAGTTCTGTCCTGACCTTGATTGCCCATCGTTTTGTACTTGCGAGCCTGCTTCCCAGATTGCCATACATGACCCGCATGGATTATTTTACAGTCGGCAGCACGATCCTCGTTTTTCTGGCGCTGATCGTCGTGGTGTTGACCTCATTTCTTGAGCCGGAAATATGTAGTGACTGTAATGCACGGAGGATAAATATAGGGTCGCGTTTTGCTTTCCCAATCGCCTTTTTTGTATTGCTGTGGTGGTTCGTAGCCGGATGATCAAGCAGCGGCTTTTTTTTCATATCATAAGAATTATGAAAGATTGCCTAACACCTCCTCTGGTATATCATCTTTGTTTTGATGTTCTCCAATCCGGGTTTACCTCAAAATAAGGTCTTTTCTATCAGTTATTACATAGTTTCCCCCATTTAAAATGTGGATTTAGTGTTTTAATAATATTCACTTACTTACTTTTGATTGAAAAATTATTCAGCAGAGGAGGAGCACCATGAAAAACTTACTACTTGTCCTGGCATTCAT
>JAUXHH010000093.1 GCA_030621655.1 Desulfobacterales bacterium | reverse complement strand
CCGCTTCAAGGGCTTAGGGGAGATTTCACCTGCAGAGTTCAAACAGTTTATTGGTAATGATATGCGTTTACGCCAAGTGAATATTGGCAAATTGTCAGAGGTTCCCAAAGTACTTAATTTCTACATGGGGAAAAATACTCCGGAGCGTAGAGAGTATATAATGAATAACCTCGTATAAACCGATAGATTTGCCGTGCCGGAGTATTGATCACTTTTATCACCCCCCTTCTTGATGGGCAATTCATAAAATTTCAAATAGAAAAAATAATTTCATGGAAGATATAGCTGACTTTGGAAAACTCCATAAACTCTTTGATGAGAATTTCATGGAGTATACTTCGTATGTTATTAAAGAGCGTGCCATCCCGGACATGAGTGACGGGTTGAAGCCGGTTCAGCGTCGTATTCTGCAAACGCTGTATAATATGGATGATGGCCGTTTCCAGAAGGTAGCCAATGTGGTCGGAGAGACCATGAAACTGCATCCACATGGTGATGCCTCAATTTTTGCCGCTCTTGTAAACCTGTCAAACAAGGATCTCCTTATCGAACGCCAGGGGAACTTCGGCAATATCTTTACCGGTGACCATGCATCAGCCGCTCGTTATATAGAATGTCGCCTTGCACCACTTGCCAAAGAGGCTCTATTCAATAAGGATCTGACAGAGTTTCAACCCTCTTATGACGGAAGGATGCAGGAACCGGTTACCCTGCCGGCCAGGATTCCGATGTTGCTTCTGCTCGGTGCAGAAGGAATTGCTGTGGGCATGGCGACCAAGATCATGCCGCATAATTTCCGCGAACTCCTGCGGGCTCAGAAAAAAATTCTCAAAGGCAAATCAGTAACCCTTTATCCAGATTTTCAGAAGGGCGGGATGCTTGATGTCTCCGGCTATAACAATGGCAACGGACGTCTCAAGTGCAGGGCTAAAATAGTTGAAAAAAATGAAAAAACCATTGTTATCGAAGAAATTCCCCATTCAACTACTACCTCATCGCTTATTGACAGTATTGAAAAAGCGGATAAACGCGGCAAGATAAAAATACAGTCCATTAATGACTACACAGCCGAACAGGTAGAGATTGAAATCAAACTGGCCCGTGGCATTTACGCCAAGGATACGATCAAAGCCCTTTATGCCTTTACCGACTGTGAGGTGTCGATCAGTCCCAACCTCACTGTCATTAAGGATAACCACCCTGTAAATATTTCAGTAGAAGAAGTCCTCAAAGACAATACCGAGAAACTTGTCCAGGATCTTGAAAAGGAACTGCAGATTGAACTGGGCCGTTTACAGGACAGATTGCATGCAAAAACCCTTGAGCAGATTTTTATAGAAGAACGTATCTATAAAAAAATAGAGGAATGTAAGACCCAGAAGGCAATCATTGACACTGTTGATAAAAGCCTGGCTGAATTTGAGAGCAAGCTGATTAAGCCGGTGAGCCGGGAAGATATTGAGCGCTTGCTTGAGATTCGCATCAAGCGTATATCCCGTTTTGACATCGACCGACAGCGCAAGGAGATAAAGGGGATAGAGAGTTCCATTAAAGAGGTACAAAAGAAACTTGAAGATATTATTGGCTTTACAATTAATTATCTTGATAATCTCCTTAAAAAATATGGCCGTCATTATCCCCGTAGAACAACAATTGAAACTTTTACCGGGGTTAAGGCAAGAAAGGTTGCCCTCTCTAACCTTATTGTTGGATACCACCGGGAAACAGGGCTGTTGGGATACCAGGTGAAAACAGACTGCGACATGACTGTTCCCTGTTCAGAGTATGACAAGATTTTACTCATTTACCGGGATGGGCGTTATAAGGCCATAAAGGTACTGGAAAAAATATTTGTAGACCATGATATTTACTGGGTTGGAAAAGTCGCGGGCAAGACGATTTTCAATCTGCTTTACAGAGAAGGTTCCCGGAATCTCACATATATTAAAAGATTTAAGACTCCCAAATTTATATTGGACAAGGAATATCGCCTCTTTCACGCCCACAAAAAATCCTGGATCCAGCTTTTGCAGACCGGTGAGGGAGTTCGTGCCCGGATTGATTTTGTTCCTACTAAACGCTCAAAGATTAATTCTCAGCGGCTTGAATTTGATGAATATTTGATCAAGGGTGGTGGGGCAATCGGTAAAAGGTTGTCACCCCGTACTGTCAGGCGTATTTCTGAATTGACGGTAAAAATAGCCAATCAACAGGATGATATTGAAATTGAAAAAAAAGAAACAAAGGTAAAAGATGTTTCTCCTGCAGTACCGAAGCAGGAAATCAAGGATGTAACAAATGTGGAAAAAGTTTCTCCTGAAACACCGGAGCAGGAAATCATGGATGTAAAAAAGGTGGAAGAAGTTCCTCCTGCAGCACCGAAGCAGAAAAGCAAGGTTGCGAAGAAGAAATCTGCAAATGCTGAGAAAATACCTGATGTCAAAAAGAAAAATAAATCGCAATTGGGTTTATTCGATCTGAAGAAAAACAAATAAATTGACACCATTACGGTTTTTTTAAAAGAATGCTTACATTGGTCTTTTAATCTGAACTTGCAAAATATCGTTTTTTTATTTATATGAAGCCCCTTTGACATAATTGGCAGTAAAAGTATTTTGGGAATCATATGAATAAACTTCCAACACATTTCGATCACTCAGACGACCATAAAACTGATGCTCCTATGATGTGGTTCGGGAAACGCCATGTGCACCATCGGGCAGTTTATGCCGCTTTGGGGATACTAACGGCTGTCCTGTTTATTCTGATCAGCTATTTGGATGTTTCATATCAGGTTCCGCAACCCTTGTCAGGTGGGTCAGAAAGAAACATGAAAGAGCCTGTCTTTGTTTCAGGAGAAAGCGGGGCAACAGCGAACTTGATTGTCCAACTCAAACATTACGGCTTGTGGGATCTTCCTGCTTCAGAAGAGGTGCCTCGTTTTTTCATCAAGAACTATCCGGCTGATTTAAATACTGTTAAGGATGTATCCATCAGGAAAAGGGTTTTTCTCCACTCCTTACTCCCGCATGCTCTTTTCGTGCGCCAGGAAACATTGCATGGAAGGGATAAGCTTCAGTCAATACTCAGCAAGATTGACTGTGCTGTTGAAACTCTGGATTTCGTCAGCGGGCTGGAATATGAGAGTCAATGCTCCTGGACCGATTTCCTGGAAGAAGAAGAGGTGAATTTTATTCAGATCCTTGGCAAGGAGTACCGTACGACCTCTGCTGAGATACTTCTTGAACGTGTGGATGCAGTGCCGACCAGTATTATCCTTGCCCAGGGGGCACTGGAGTCATCCTGGGGAAGTTCAAGATTTACCAGGGAAGGGAACAGTATTTTCGGAATGTGGACCTGGAAAACTGCAGGTATTGTTCCGTCTCGACGTGAAGAAGGCAAAACCCATAAAGTCAAAGTCTATGAAAATGTCCTCGAGGCAGTGCGGGCGTATCACCTGACACTGAACCGTGTGGAATCCTATGAGGAGTTCAGACAACTTAGACGAAATACTGATAACCCTCTCATATTAGTTGAAGGCCTCAGGGTTTATTCTGAGAGGGGGCAAGATTACGTTGAAGATATTAAAAACGTTATCTTGTCAAATGGTCTGCAAAAGTATGACAACTTCAGCCTGACCGATCTCGATCTGCCGGAATTTACCGGATCTGTCTCAGGCGACATTAATTCTACTGAGTCCGGTAAGACCTCTTTGTGATTTCTCATCTTATGCGAGTCTTTTTCTTTTCATTTATTACTTTCATTCTTCTCCTTGCTTCTTCTGTTCCAGCTGAAGAAATTGCAAGTGCTGAACCGACAGGATCCGGGGTCACAGTCCTTATCTACCACCGCTTTGGTGAAAACAAATACCCATCTACCAATATTGCATTAGACCGCTTCAGTGAACAGTTGGAGTTTCTTAGAAACAACAATTATCAGGTGATACCTCTGGAGCAATTGGTTCATTCATTGAAGGGAAAATCAAAGTTGCCTGACCGTGCGGTGGTCATAACCATTGATGATGGCTACAGGAGCGTTTATACGGATGCATGGCCTGCCTTAAAGCAGTATGGTTATCCATTCACGGTTTTCGTATATGCCAAGGCTACAGAAAATAAGCACTGGAATTATATGACCTGGAATCAGATCAAGGAAATGAAAGTTGCAGGTGTTGACTTCCAGAATCACGGCTTTGCCCATGATCATATGGCTTTCAAACCTCCAGAGATGAATATGGATGAGTATAAAGCCTGGATTAGAGCAGATTTGGCTGTCAGCACAAGAATACTGTCCGAAGAACTCAATGAGCGGCCACGTTTTTTTGCTTTGCCCTACGGAGAATACAACAAGACCGTTCTTGATGAGATCCGTTCTTTCGGATATGAAGCGATATTTTTACAGGATCCCGGATCCGTAAGTAAAGACACAGATCCTTTTTCTATACCCCGTGAACCAATTCTCGGCAACGATTGGGCAACCATGCAACATTTTCAAAAGGTACTTGAGAGGGTGGATCTGCCGATTAATTCTGTAAATCCAACTTCCGGCACACTTGCCAATGCGAAACCTGACAAGTTCAGTGCCAGACTGCTTTATCCTGAGCGCTATAATTCTTCTTCGCTGGGTATCTATGTCAGTGAATTGGGATGGCAAAAGGCCTCATTAAAAGGGGATGTCGTAAAAGTTGATAACTCTTCAGCCCTGCAGCGCCCTATCAACAGGGTTGCGGTCAGTGGCAAGGAAAAAAAGAGCGGTCGTACGGCAATCCGCTTCTGGCTGCTAATCCAGGAAGAAACAGGAGAGAGTCAGTGAGTGATAAGGGCTATAAAATACTCCTTGTCGATGATGAGGCTGATTTACTGAGTCTGTGGAAATTAAGACTCAAAAATAGTGGTTACAAGGTCACAACGGCGCTCAGCGGAGAGGAAGCCCTGGTAAAATTGTCGGTTGTTAATCCCAATGTCGTACTCACTGACTTGCGGATGCAGGGCATAGACGGCATGGCATTGTTTGAGGCGATTCGGGAACGGAACAAGACCATTCCTGTCATTATAATTACCGCGCATGGTTCTATTCCAGAGGCTGTTGAGGCTACGAAAAAAGGTGTTTTTAGTTTTCTTACTAAGCCTATTGACGGCAAGGATCTTATCCTCGAGACAGAGAAGGCATTGCAGTTTTCAACAGGTGGCATTTTACAGCAGAATGATAGCAACAAGTGGCGCAGGGATATTATTTCCAAGAGTGCTGCCATGGAAGAACTTCTTTCCAGATCTTTGTTGGTGTCTGATACGGATTCGACAATACTTATTCGAGGAGAAAGTGGTACTGGAAAGGAACTTTTGGCTATTGCCATTCATCGAGCCAGTAGTCGCAAGGACGGGGCTTTTATTCCAGTCAACTGTGCTGCCATTCCAGAAGCTCTGCTTGAATCGGAACTCTTTGGTCATGCAAAAGGGTCTTTTACGGGTGCCTCTAACAAACATGTTGGGCTTTTTAAGTCTGCTCACAAGGGGACACTGTTTTTAGATGAGATTGGTGATATGCCGCTGCAACTCCAGGTGAAGCTTCTTCGGGTATTGCAGGAAAAACAGGTCAGACCTGTTGGCAGTACAACACCTGTTCCTGTTGATGTGCGGATTATCTCTGCTACACACAGGAACCTGGAAGAAGCTATTGAGTATAAGCAGTTCAGGGAGGACCTGTATTACCGGTTGAATGTTGTAAGTCTTGAACTGCCGCCTTTGCATGAGCGCAAGGAGGACATACCCTTGCTGGCAGAATATTTTGTTCAGATTTTGTCTGGAGATAGCGAAAAACCTGTTAAGAGGATCACGCCTGAAGCTATGCGGATATTGGTTGATGCAGCCTGGCCTGGTAACGTCCGGCAGTTGTATAATGTAGTTGAAAATGCATTTGCTTTGGCTACCTCGTCTTTCATTACAGAAGATCTCTTGCATGACGCAATTAAGCAACACCAGAAAAAGATAGTTCCCCTATCTGAAGCCCGTCGTCAGTTCGAGCAGCAATATCTCATCAAACTCCTGAAGACAACCCAGGGAAATGTGTCAGAGGCGGCCCGCATAGCCAATCGTAACCGAACAGACTTCTATAAATTGTTGAATCGCCACCATATTATTCCTGCTCTTTTCAAATCATAATATCCAAAATAGAACTTTATTGGGGTCTCTTGGGGTGTCGCAAAATAGAGACCCGAATAAGAGGCCTTTTCATTTTCGTCAACCACTATCGACTAAAGTCGATAGCTTGAGGCACAAAGGCATAGAGTGACAAAGGCACAAAGTGAAGAACTATCAGGTCATTTTTTTTTAAACTTTGCGCCTCTGTGCCTTTGCTCCTTTGTGCCTAACTCTAAAATCATACTGCTAGCTTAAAGCTGACCGTCTAAAGATGAGGTGGTATGAACCTTTAGCATGGACTAATCAAGTAAATGGGTTTTCTTGTCTGTCTTTATTTAGCGACAAAACTTCTTTATATGAATCAAACAACTCCTAATATTTGAAATTCTATTGAGGCGGGAATGTAGCAATGGTCCATATAACTTGGGATTGCAATAATATGTATTTTTTCTTTTC
>JAUXHH010000153.1 GCA_030621655.1 Desulfobacterales bacterium | reverse complement strand
TACCCTGGGCCCTGCTCCAATGACATGTTCAGGAACATTCTCCTTGAACTGTTCGAAATTTTTCTCGAAAAGTCTGGCAAGTTTTTGGGCCTGGCTATCATAGTCTGACTTATCTTCCCAGGTATTCCTGGGATTAAGAATGTCAGCCGGCACTCCGGGGATGGAGACTGGCACCTGAAAACCGAAAATAGGATCCTCATACATTTCTACATCATTTAAAATACCACCCAGGGCCGCATTTAACAGTGCCCGGGTATATTGTATCTCCATTCTTTTACCAACTCCGTAAGGGCCTCCGGTCCAGCCGGTATTAACCAACCAGCATGTTGAATTATTTTCCTTTATCTTCTTTTCAAGAAGCTGGGCATACACCGACGGGTGCCGCATCATGAAAGGCGCGCCAAAACAGGCTGAAAACGTTGCCACCGGCTCAGTTATTCCTTTCTCAGTGCCTGCCACTTTTGCAGTATAACCACTTACAAAATGATACATTGCCTGTTCTGTTGACAGCCGGGCCACTGGCGGCATGACTCCGAAAGCATCTGCGGTTAGCATAATAATTGAGCGGGGATGCCCAGCCATTCCTGATTCCACATAATTGGGAAGATGGGAAAGCGGATATGATGCCCGGGTATTTTCTGTCAGGCTGTCATCATCAAGGTCCAATTTTTTTGTCACCGGATCAATGCTGACATTTTCCAGAATCGTGCCAAAACGTCTGGTTGTAGCGTAAATCTCCGGTTCCGCCTCCTTGGACAACTGGATCACCTTGGCATAGCAGCCTCCCTCAAAATTAAAAATACCCCTATCCGACCAGCCATGCTCATCATCTCCTACCAGAATCCTCTTCGGGTCAGCCGATAATGTTGTTTTTCCTGTACCGGAAAGACCGAAAAAGATTGCCACATCTTCAGGGTCCTCCTTATTGACGTTGGCAGAGCAGTGCATGGGGAGAATTTCTTTTCCAGGCAGAAAAAAATTAAGTGCTGAAAAAATAGATTTTTTTATTTCACCTGCATAGGCGGTACCACCTATTATTATAAGCTTCCGACTTACATTTATGGCAACGAAAGTGCCGCTCCGGGTTCCATCATCATCGCTGTCAGCATGAAAATTCGGACAGTGGAGCACGGTGAACTCGGGCACAAAGTTTCTCATGGCCTCATTATCTTCAGGAGCCTGAATGAACATATTTCTTGCAAAGATTGAATGCCAGGCAAAAGTAGTGATGACGCGGACAGGATAGCGATATTCGGGGTCAGCCCCGGCGTAACAGTCCTGAATATAGACAGTTTTTCCGCGAAGGTATGCAAGCATTCTTTTGAATAGCCCTTTAAAGCGGTCTTCAGGGTAACTGACATTGACCTTGCTCCACCAGATATCATCGCGGGTGTCCGGTTCATCAACAATATATTTATCCTTGGCAGCGCGTCCCGTATGCTGGCCCATGGAAACCACCAGAGGCCCGAGATGAGCAAGTTGGCCTTCAAACCTGCGTATGGCAAATTCATACAATGCGGGAGTGGTAAGGTTCCAGTGCACTTCATTCAGGCTGTGGAGACCAAGATATTCAAGACCATAATCAGGAATGCGTTCTTTGAACTCCATATGAGGCTCCTTGTTTTTTAGAGTATCATTCTTTCTAGAAACCACTGCTCACAACATGATCAGAACGGTCGTCATAGCAGTTGACCAGATAACATCCATTGGCAGATGCTGCTCGCAGCTTGCATCAAAAAACATATCAGCACGGGCAGGAAACTCATCATCCCCCCCCCACAGGATCATGGTCACCGGCACCCTGGGAAATGGATGCAGAAGAAGCGAAGCATCACCATGTTCCAGCTTCAACCCACCAAGCTCCAAGCCCCTTTTATAAAAACCTTCAACATTATTTTCATACATGGAGGCTATTTGATCCAAGGGTAGAACATGGGTGCCTTTCTGGAAAATTTCTCCACCACTCAGCCCGGCAGGGCTGATTAACTTTCCGGTAAGAGGTTTATTTTTTGCTTTACCAAGATACCACAGGCAGGCCAAATCAAAAAAATAATCCCGCCTGTGCAGAAGCTGCTCCCCTAAAGATGTTGGACTTGAAATTGTATAATTTGACACATCAATAACTATTTCCTGCCCAAAAGACCGCATGACAAACTTGCCAGCCTCGAACTCATACCTGACATCTGCCTGCTTACAGATTGTACCGGGCTCATTCTCTGCCACCAGTGCCCAGGCCAACTGATCACCACTTAATACATTTCCCGGCATCTCCAGACCTTTATGAAAAAATTAATAAATTTCACTGCATGAATGGACGAAACAATTCCATTTCCAGTTTCTGCACGTGTACTGCCAGTTTTAATTACCTGTTCCTGCAATATACCATACTATTATTTCCCAGAAAACAACTGTCTCATCACCATGCTCTTCCTCAACGGTCTTTTCCGGGAAACGCGTTAGGGGTGAGGTTGACTTTAACCGTTTATGCCTTAGTGTAGTGAGCAGCCACGAAGCCCTATGAAGCCAACTCTTTAGGTTTCATAGGGATATTTTTTTATTTTACAGGAGGAAACAAATGAATATCGCAGATAAAATGTATGTTGCCATTGACTATACACTTACCCTGGAGTCGGGCCAGGAGATAGATAAGTCTCCTGAAGGCCAACCTCTTGGCTTTATAACCGGGACAGGTCAGATAATTCCGGGTTTAGAAAAAGCGCTCATGGGAAGGGTCGCGGGCGATAGTGCCAAATTAGTTATTGAGCCTGCGGATGCCTACGGCCCTGTTAAAGATGATCTGTTTCAGGAGATTCCCAAAAACCAGTTTCCAAGTGACGCAGACGTCAAGCCTGGGATGGCCTTTGAAGCTCAGGGCCCGCAAGGCCCCTTTATGATTACCATTACCAAGGTAAATGATAACGATACGGTCACCGTTGATCTCAACCATCCCATGGCCGGCAAACAACTGCACTTTGATGTCAATGTGATTGAAGTGCGCGAACCTGGTGCGGAGGAACTGGCACAGGCTGCGGCAAGAGCTGGCTCCGGCTGTGGCTGTGGCTGTGGGCCTGATGGAGAAGATGCTGCAGATGCATGCGGGTCTGGCTGCAACTGCGGTTAATTTATATTTTTGCCAAATAAAAAAAGCCCCGCATTTTGCGGGGCTTTTTTTATTTAAATATTAACTTGTCTTATAGTTGTTCAACATTGTCAGCAGCAGGGCCTTTGGGACCATCAACAACCTCGAACTGAACCCTGGCACCCTCATCAAGAGTTTTAAAGCCATCTGTTTTAATCGCTGAATAATGTACGAAAACATCACCACCATTATCCTGCTCGATAAACCCAAATCCTTTAGACGCATTAAACCATTTCACTGTACCTTCTTTCACTTCTAAACTCCTTTGTATTCGGCCCTTACCGGACCACTTTATAAGAACACCCGGTTGATCTCGACCGGACTCGCAGCCTGCCTTCTAAAACCCTAAATAATAAAACCGCGCAATCCGTTTAGCCTGATTGTGCGGTTCTCTTAATAGAAATTCTAAAACAACAGGTACTGCACAACTTTTTTCAACACTAGCAATAGAATTTATATAAATCAAGAAAAATAAACACTTATAGCATATAACTGTTTATTTTTTTATACGCCGATTCCAGATCACTCATAATTTTAGTTGCTCAATCGTCTTCCTAAATTCCCATCTTCCCGTTTAACAACTTTATGGATTGTTATTTTTTTTCCTTCAGTCTTACCTGCAGAATAGGTATTCGAACAATATATTCCCGGCGCACCATATTGAACCTTTCGCAGCCTTGGAAAACGCTTTGCAATAAACCCGGACAATCCAGGATCTTTTGCAATGACCAGGGAGCTTATGGTTTTAAAATGTCCACTATCTGCAGACATCCTGCCAGATAATGACTGCTTCTTCTCTTCCTTCTCAAGCCTTTCGCGGAATCCCTGCAAAAGCCCAAGTATATAAGTCTTTCTCAATTTACCCGGAGAACGAGACGCTTTCCTATAGTTTTTCCAAAGAAACTCAACCCGTTGCTTAAGAAAGTCATACACGTAACCGGCAAAGGATACGTTCTCTATGGAGCCGAGCAACTCGACCGTCTTGTGGAATTCTGCTTTCTCTGCATTAAAAAGCTCAGAATAGACAATATCCACATAAAAATAATCCATAAGGAGGCTTGCTATTCTGCGCTCAATGATATTCAACCGTTTCTTGCCGGTGTTTTTTATTTCATAGTTGTACTGTGAAGACTCAACCTTATCGAGCCTCTCTAGGTTGTATTTACGGATAAAACCGTTGGCCTTGCTCATTGCTGCGGCCGCCTCATGTTTATTGGCGCTGCCTGCCAGAGAGAGCATTTTTCTCACCTTATTTACCTTGTTGTTATATTCCGGATCTGAACCATGCTGATTTGCGGCTGTAAAAATTTTCGGGGTGTCCCCTGTGGCTGTACTAAAAGGATATGTCACGCCGAGCTTTTCACAGGACTCTAAAAATGCAGGTCCATGGGGCTGCTCCATTCCCCGGTCCAGAGACTCGTGCACATACTGATGCGCCATTTCATGCTTGAGAACATTGATAACCGTGTCCCATGAATACTCCTGCACCAGGACTGAAGAGATACTAATTGTGCGCGTGTCAGGATTCCATGAACCAAGGATCCCCTGGCTTTCAATAAGCCTGAAAGCAGGAACAGCGAGGGAAATCTTGTACCAGCTGCATACCAGTTTAAATTCAGACTGCAGC
>JAUXHH010000149.1 GCA_030621655.1 Desulfobacterales bacterium | reverse complement strand
CAGCCACTGCCGAGGATCTTCCTGATGCCTCCTTTGCCGGCCAGCAGGAAACCTACCTGAATATCAGGGGTTATGATGCCCTGATCGATGCCTGCAAGAGATGCTTTGCCAGTCTTTTCACCAACCGTGCCATTTCATATCGTCACGACAAGGGCTTTGGTCAGTTTGATGTATATCTTTCCATTGTTGTCCAGAAAATGGTCCGTTCAGACAAGGCCTCTTCCGGCGTTATCTTTTCCATTGACACGGAAAGCGGTTTCCAGGATGCAGTATTTCTGACAGGTGCATGGGGCCTGGGTGAAACTGTAGTGCAAGGTGCGGTAAATCCTGATGAATACTATGTTTTCAAGCCAACGCTGAAGCAGGGCAAACGCCCCATTGTTGGCAAGAGGGTCGGCTCCAAGGAAATTAAAATGGTGTATGACAATGACCCTAATAGCGAAGAACCTGTAAAAACTATTGACACCACTACTGAAGAACGTATCAACTATGTGATTTCTGACGACGAGATTCTCAAACTTTCAGAATGGGCCTGTATTATTGAAGACCATTACGGCAAGGCCATGGATATCGAATGGGCCAAGGATGGCGACGGTGTCAACGTGGGTTCCGGCGAACTTTTTATCGTACAGGCCAGGCCTGAAACAGTGCATTCCCAATCCAAGGCAGGAGTTATGGAAACATATGTCCTCAAGGAGAAGGGCAACATCCTTGTCGAAGGTCTGGCGGTCGGTGCCAAAATCGGCCAGGGTGAGGCTAATGTCATCCAGGACGTGGAAGGCATCCATGACTTTAAAAAGGGCCAGGTTCTGGTCACCGACATGACCGATCCTGACTGGGAGCCGATCATGAAAATTGCCGGAGCTATTGTCACCAACCGCGGCGGCCGTACCTGTCATGCAGCTATTATCTCCCGCGAACTTGGCATCCCCTGTGTTATTGGCACCGGTGACGGTTCCAAAATTATCAAGTCAGGCCAGGAAATCACAGTTTCTTCTGCAGAGGGTGAAACCGGCTATATTTATGAAGGACTCCTTGATTTTGAAATTGAGAAGGTTGACCTCGGTGAACTGCCCAAAACCAAAACCAAGATCATGATGAACCTGGCCATTCCAGAAAAAGCTTTCACCGAGTGTCAGATCCCCAATGATGGTGTAGGACTGGCTCGCGAGGAGTTCGTCATCAACTCCCATATCGGTCTCCATCCCCTGGCCCTGTATAATTACGAAGAGTTAAAGAACTCAGACGATCCGGAAAAGCAGAAAATCGTCAGAAAAATTGACGAGACGACTGGAGCTTATACCGACAAGAAGCAGTTCTTCATTGACAAGGTTGCCGAAGGAGTTGGCCGTATCGCTGCCGGCTTCTATCCGAATGATGTTATTGTCCGCCTTTCCGATTTCAAGAGCAACGAGTATGCCAACCTGGTTGGCGGTACCTTATACGAACCGGAGGAGGAAAATCCAATGATCGGCTGGCGCGGAGCTTCCCGCTATTACGATCCAAAATACCGACCGGCCTTTGAACTTGAGTGCCAAGGACTCCTGAAGGCCCGCAATGATATGGGCCTTGATAATATCAAGCTTATGGTCCCTTTCTGTAGAACCCCTGACGAAGGCAGAAAAGTTATCGAAGTCCTGAAAGATTGCGGTCTGGTACAGGGCGAGAATGGCCTGGAACTCTATGTAATGTGCGAGATTCCAAGTAACGTTATCTGTGCCGACGCTTTTGCCGACATTTTTGACGGATTTTCCATCGGTTCAAATGACCTCACCCAGTTGACTTATGGTCTTGATCGCGACTCGGGTCTTCTCGCCGGTATAGCTGATGAGCGAGATGATGCGGTGAAGGAAATGATCCGCATGGTTATTAAAACTGCAAAGCGCCGCGGTAAGAAGATTGGTATCTGCGGTCAGGGGCCATCTGATTTCCCCGAGTTTGCCACCTTCCTGGTCGAGCTTGGCATCGACTCCATGAGCCTTATTCCTGATACTGCCATCAAAACCAGGCTGGCAGTTGCAGAAAAAGAGAAAGAGATGGGAATCTCACCTGAATGATATAGTTTGCAACATTCCAATAAAAAAGGAGAGCCAACATCAGGCTCTCCTTTTTTATTGCCTTTCCCCGAGTATGCTCAAAGCGGCAGCCCGGATTTCATTAATTGTTGCTGGTTTTGTCAGGTACCTGAGACCTTGATCTCGGAAAAATGAGACCCATTCTGATGATGGCGCTCCTGTAAAAAAAAGAAATCTTTTATACAAATCCGGATACATCCCTTTTGCTTCGTTATAAAATTTTATGCCATCAACGATCGGCATTTCAATGGCCGATACAATAAGGTCATAATCCTGACCCTTCACTTTCTGCAGCCCTTCCCTGCCGTTTCCAGCAATATCAATTTGTCCTTCCGGTTCTAAAATCGTCCTCAACAACTTTGCAACAGAATCATCATTGATGACAATCAATATTTTCTTTGTTTTATTTCCTGAAATTTCTCCAAGTTCACTGCCGTCTTTCATGTACTCACGAATTCGACTGAGATGATGAATGTCATCTTCACAAAGATCCTGGAGGATTTTTATGATATTTGAATCAGATGGTGAGTTCATCACTCTCTGGAAGTGCTGCTCACCTGCCGAACTCTCAATCTTTATCGCTATAGCAAAAGCCGTTTCACGGTCTGGTTTGGTTTCTGCAAATTTCTCTTTTAAAGAATTCAACCAGTTATTTGTATCAACGAGAGTTTGGATAACATTTGGCAGGATTTCCCCTGGGAATTGATCTATGGGCATGAGGACATCTTTACCTGTCTTCAGGACTGCAGCGTGATTTTTTTCTTCCCAGGCAAGAGTAGCCCAGAAGTTGGCATCTTCTGGAATTGCCTCCGAGAAGATCGAGTAGATTTCAGCTGCATTCAGTTCAAGCTGAATTGCCTCATCAATGAATTGTTCCAGGGCATATTTCATGACATGTGCCTATTTAAGAATTTTACTCTTAAATACCACTTTCTACCAAAAAATACGCTCAGTTTTTAATGAATGGCTGCTATGCCTTCTCCTCCTGAAAAGCACTGACCTGGGTCGTTTTTATATGAATATCCCGCTGCGGGAACGGAATATTGATGCCCTGCTCATCAAAGGCATGGTATGCGGCTTTTAACAGATTATGCGTCTGCAACCCCTTATCCCTCGGGTCCTTTACCCAGCAAAGTAGTTGAAAATTAACAGAAGAGTCCGCAAAAGTTCGCAGTCTGACTCTTGGTTCCGGATACTTTTCAATATTTTCATTGGCATTCGTAACAGCCAGCAAAATCTCTTCTACTTTTTCAAGGTTGCTGCCATATGCCACACCCACAGGAACTCTGATCCTGAACCTTGGAATCGGTGCACTCTCATTAATAATCTTTGAATTCGCCATTATGGAGTTAGGAATATTGACAATAACATCATCTCTTGTTTTTATCCGGGTAGATCTGACACCTATCTCAACGACCTCACCTCGCTCCCCGGAGTCTAAAATTATATATTCACCTACCTTATAGGTATTATCCATAAAAATGGAAATTCCGCCGAAAAAATTTGCCAGGGTGTCCTTTGCTGCCAGGGCTACAGCAATTCCTGCTATGCCTGCTGAGGCAAAAAGTGGCGTCAGATTAATCTGCCATATGGCCAGAAACCAGAGAAGACCGGCAATAATCACAATTATCCTGATGACGCTTTTCAACAGCATGAAGAGGTCCTTGCCGATCTTGCCTCTTTCAGGGGCATGGGACATATAGTACTCAACCGTCCAATTGAAGACCCTTATCACGGCGATAAGCCAGATAATCAGAATCGTGCTCTGGGCAATTTGGGGCAGGATGATTTCCCAGGGATCGTCCAGAGGCTTTATGGATAATGCATGCAGGACGCCAAACCAAAAAACAGTCCAGTAAATCGGCACATGGAGAAAATTGATGAGTTTATCATCAAAGGTGATCTTTGTTTTTGCGGCTAAATTCCTGAGCACACGGTCAATAAAAATATCTACTCCCTTGGCCAGGATTGCATAGATTATTACAATGACAATCCGTTTGAGTAAAATCATCTCATTTAATATCGCAAACTGGTCAAAAAATGCGTTTAAATTCATTTTGTTTTTTAACTACCAAAGTATTTTTTCATTCATAAATACATCTGCCGTTAAACTCACCAATACATTCAGACCGCAATCACTCATCACTTGTATCTTCTTTAAGTTTTTTTGCTTCATCTATGAGCATGACAGGAATGTCCTCCCGTATTTCGTACATCAATCGACAGGGTTTGCAGACTAAACCATCCGCTTTCTCTGTTAACTCAACCGGCCCCTTGCATTTGGGACAGGCGAGAATATCAAGCAGTTCCTTGCTGATCATTTCATATTCCTCGCAAACATTATTAAAAACATTTCTTACTTGGCATCTTTCAATGCCATTGCATCATCCTGAAACTGCATGTCATGAAGCATCTTGTAAACACCATCCAGGGACAGCAAGAGATCATGGGTTCCTTCTTCAACAATTGCGCCATCCTGGATGACAATAATACGATCAGCATTGCGGATCGTTGACAAACGATGTGCAATGACAAAGGTTGTACGGCTCTGCACCAGGTTTTCAATGGCCTGCTGCACTTCATGTTCAGATTCCGTGTCAAGTGAAGATGTCGCCTCGTCCAGGATAAGAATAGGAGCATTTTTTAAAATAGCCCGAGCTATGGAAAGCCTCTGCCGTTCACCACCGGAAAGTCTGGCACCTGACTCGCCAATAACCGTATCAAATCCCTTTGGCAGATGCTGGATAAAATCGAGGGCATGGGCAGCACGTGCCGCATCCCTGATCTGCTCTTCACTTGCATCAAGGCTGCCATAGGCGATATTATTCCGCACAGTATCATTAAACAAAATGGTCTGCTGGGTGACAACCCCTATCTGGTTACGCAGGGACTTAAAAGTGACATCTTTGATATCAGTACCATCAA
>JAUXHH010000074.1 GCA_030621655.1 Desulfobacterales bacterium | reverse complement strand
GATCGGAAGAGGATCGTTACTGCCTTAAATTATCTGGCGGAGCAGGGTGACCTTGTTCTGCAGGTTGCCGGGGCCAGGCACGGTTACCGGATTATCCGTCGCTTATCGACAACAGAACTGGATGAGTTGTCGGACAGGCTGGTTGAACGTTTTGCCTCCAGAGAGAAAAATGATATTAACCGAATCAGCCAGGTTGTCTCGTTGATTAACCATACCGGCTGCCAGACAAGTTTTCTGCTGAACTATTTTGGTGAACATCGAGACCAAAGCTGCGGTCATTGTGAATTTTGCCTTACCACGACGGGCGAAGAAGATCGTCCCGCAAGGGTTGCAATCAACACAGTGCGACCGGCTGTTCATTGGGAAACCTGGAAAGAGCAGATGCAGGATGTTCTGGCGGGAAACCATGCCGCTTTGCAGAGTCTGCGGCAACAGGCCCGTTTCTTCTGTGGAATCCGTTCGCCGCAGAGTACCAGGGACGGACTGCAGCGTCATGCCTCTTTTGGCCTGCTGGCTGACCTGCCGTTTACCGAGGTCTGTTGTCTGTTAAAGAATTGTGGGTGACCATTACCCGACTACGGCTCGGTAGCCTCTGGGAACCGCCTAGTGCGGACCCGCTTGCCAGGTGGTGTGGGGGCCGGGGGTGAGAGACCCCCAGCTACCCGATTAAGCGATTTATTATGAAAGTTATCGACTGAGCCTAGTGCTTACTAGCCGATTTATGCTCACGCCTGACTCCGCTGCTTGAATGGCTAAACTTCGATGGACTTCAGGAGGCACTCGAACCATAAATTTGCCACTATAATTCTTGTTGGCTAACGGCTGTGGTATTTCTTCCCCGTTTTTTTTCATGTCTTTTATTACATCAGCGACAACATTACGGATACCTTTCAAGGCTGCCTCTTGTGTCTTGGCAAGCCAGCTAAGGCTTGGTAATTCTGTACACAGCCCGACGTATTCGTTGTCTTCCTCTGACCAAGTAACGCGATAGGTATAATGATCATTTTTCATGGCCATGGTCTACCTCCAATCTATCAATTGCCTTTAGTACTTGTTTAACCTGGTATGCTTTAGCCTTTCCTTTCCGGCTTTGAATGTTCACCCTTGAATCACCTTGCCAGGGTGTTTTATATATTCTGTGACTACTGTTTTTTTGACGGGCTTGACCAAAATACAAATCGCAGATTTTGCAGAGATCAACAAAGCGAACATCCTTGGGGCTCTGCTTCATCTGCTTGATAATTTCGTTTGTCTTGCCCATGAATTATATAGTATCACTATTGATACTTTTGTCAAGGGTTGAGCATAAGAGAATGTTCAGTTTTCCGCATCACCTATCACCATCACCTATTCTGGGACCGGATGGCTGTAATCGTGGACGTTCATGTCCAATGTCGGGTTCTCCGCAATGCATAAGGAGCCACTGCCTGGTTTTATCACGCAACTGTAAAGCCATGGACCAGTTGTCCTGAGTATGGGGTGTCTCGCCGTCAACTGTTATGGGACTGCCGAAGGTCACTGATATTGCTCCAGAACGAGGAAACCACGAATCGGCCCGCAGTATTGAGCGAGTGGACCTGATCGCAACCGGTACAATTGGAAGACCGGTTCGGGCTGCTGTTTCAAAGGCCCCCATCCTGAAAGGCAAGAGGCCCGGCATTCGCATAAATGTTCCTTCAGGAAAGAAAAAGAGGGAACGGTTGGCCATTCCCGTATCAGCAAGTATTTTCGCATCTTTAATGCCCTTCTGCCGGTCAAAACGTTCAACAAACAGGGTGCCGATTCTTCTGAGCAGAATATGGACAATAGGGTTGGTCTTGAGTTCTGCTTTTGCAATGAAGCTGAAGGAGCGATCCAGTACTGCAGTTATCACGTAACCGTCCAGATAACTGGCATGATTGGATACAAAAATGCAGGTCTCTGTTTTCTCCGGTAGATTGTCAAGCCCATTGACCATTATCTTTGTCCAGGTGAGGGCGGCAAGAAATTTCACAGCAAGACGCATTACTGCCCACCTGGGTTTTTCTGCAGGAAGTATGAAAACCAGAACTCCGACAACAGGGGCCAGGAGGCAATACAGGAGCCAGCACCAGGATGCATAGAGTGCTGCCTGCAACTGCTGAAAGCTGCTGCGCAGCCTGGGTTGTAAACCCTTCAAGGTAAAACGGGCAAGTTGCAGCCATACGGCTTGTTGCTGTTTGCCAATACGTTTACGCTCATAGATGTCTCTGCTGGCATTGCGTCTGATTTTTCCGCTGGATGTTTTTAGGACCGTATTAGGAGGTGCCAGCACCACCTCATCAGGAGGGGTGCCTGCCAGGTCGGTGACAATGGTGTTGATACTCTTCCTGATACGTTCCAGGGCCTCTTCGTCTTTTTTTCTGGTTTCCGCCAGGATAATCAATCGTTCCGTGCCGCTGTCTGAAGACTTGGAACCAAATACAGCAACATTGCCTTCCCGGATTCCGTCAACCTTGCCGATTGCCTCTTCCAGTTCGACCGGGTAAATATTGCGCCCAGCCCTGATAACGATATCTTTTGAACGCCCGGTTATATAGACATTGCCTTCAGCTAAATATGCCTTGTCGCCGGAGTCGAGCCACTGGCCGTGGAATAACTCTCTGGTTTTTTCCGGGTTCCTGAAATAGCCTGTAGTAGTGGAAGGTCCCATAAATTGCAGGCTGCCTTCAGTGCGTTCCGGGAGTTCCCGGTCAGCTGTATCGACGATTCTTATCTGATGGCCTGGCAGCGGTTGCCCGCAACTGACAAATTCCAATGGGCCTGTTTCCGTTTCACTAACCTGAACTGCCTGTCCTGTTCCCATGAAGACGTCACGGTTTATTCTGTCAATCCCGATGCTGCTTTCAGGTTTTGGGAACGAAAGGCCTACAGATGACTCCGCCAGGCCATAGACCGGCATCATGGTCTCCGACCGGAAGCCGTAACCGGCAAAACGGTCAATAAATCGCCTTATGGTTTCAGGGTTGACGGCCTCAGCGCCGTTAAAGGCACTTCTCCATGAGCTTAAATCAAGCCCTTCAATATCCTTGTCGCTAATGCGTCGAAGACAGAGTTCATAGGCGAAATTAGGGGCTGCGGAAAGTGTGCCGCCGTACTTGTGTATTGCCCACAGCCATCGCTGTGGCCTGGCGATAAAGGCAAGCGGTGGCATGATAATCAGTTGACAGGCAAAATGGAGGCTGCCAAGCCATGCTCCGATAAGTCCCATATCATGATAAAGGGGAAGCCAGCTTATAAAAACGTCTTCAGGCGACACATTGATGACTTTTGCCATGGCCCGGATATTGGCCAACAGGTTTGCATGGGTGAGCACTACACCCTTGGGCATACCTGTGGAGCCCGAGGTATATTGCAGAAAGGCTATGTTCTCAGTCGTAAGAGCGGGTTTCCTGAACCCTGATAATGTTTTACTTCCTGCCTGCTGTAACTCCGGTACGGTTAAGACATGGCGCAGGTTGACAACCTGGGTATGCATCAACCTTGTAAACTGTTTCGCCTCATCCACAGTAACCATAATCCTGGCAAGACAGTTTTTTGCGATGGCTGTATGGCGCAGCAGGTGCTCTTCAATCTGCTTGAGTCTGCCTGGAGGATAAACTGGAACCGGTATTCCTCCTGCAAGTAGAACTCCGAAAAATGTGAAAAAGTAATCAGGTCCTGTTGGGAGCATAATGAGAACAGACTCGCCAGGTTCCAGACCGAAATGCTGCAGCCCTGCTGCCACAAGCTCTGCACCATTCCATAGATCAATATAGGTGATGACTTCATCTGTGTCCTGGTTGCTGTACAAGCGGATATGGGGCCGCTCCGGATGGTTTTTAACGTGCCATTGGAGGACGTCAACCAGGGTTTCAGCCATAAACGGTGCATCTTCAACTTCAGCAAGTTTTATGGTGGCTATTTCCCGGTCAATTCCTTCATGTTTCCGGACACCGGAACTCATGACAGCACGCAGAAGGTCACGGACAGTATCAACAGTTACCAGAATTTGTTCTGAAAGTGAGGTGTTAAAAGATTTTTCAATGCGGACCAGAAGTTCCATCTGGGCGAGACTGTCAAAGCCAAGGTCACGGTCAAGCGAGCTGTCCAGAACCGGTTTGATTGACTCTTTGTGTTCAGGATGAATTTCAGCGGCCAGACCTCTAACGATTGCCAGCAGTCGGGAGGCAGTTTCTGTTATCGTGTGAGATCTGAATTCGTCTTGTTGGTCAATCAATGTTTAGATTATATTAAAAAGTTGATGTTTTCGACCGGGGATTCAGCCTGGTCGCCATTGTCGGCCTTTGATGCTTCAGAACCTCCAACTGTTTGCAGTTCAAATTCTGCAATTACAGGGAGATGATCGCTGGCCAGCCTGGTAATCCCCATCCAGCAGCGCCGTCGTTTGATCAGTTTCAGGGGTCCATGGTAGAATATTTTGTCAAGTCCGCCGGTGGGTGAGAAGGCGGGATAGGTCAGATAAGGATTGTGGTAACCACTGCTGTGGTTGGTGGCACATTCAAAGTTTAAAATATCGGTAAAGATTGGAGCCAAAAGGGTACGCCAGTCATTGAAATCACCTCCAACCAGGCAGGGAGTACCGGGAGTTAGAGAGGAAAATTCTTCTGAATTGATGAGAAGCCCTATCTGTCTTACTCTTTCCTGGGAAGAGAGCCCAAGGTGCAGGTTGAACACTTCAATATTCTGGGAATAACCAGAGGAGTTGCTGACCTGGATTGAGGAGTACTGACAGCCCCTGGCTTTACGCTTCCCAATCTTGAGATCTATGTTTCGGGACTGAGTGATAGGAAACTTACTTAACGTGGTATTGCCATACATGCCCTTATTCAACTTGACATTAAGCCCGGTAACATAATGAGGGTACCCGGCGGCCTCAGCCATTTCTTTGGCCAGGTCAAGTTTCCTCGAGCGGGGCACACCAACGTCCACCTCCTGCAGGAGTACTATGTCTGCCTGGTGATGGTTGATAATCCTGGCAATTCTTTCAGGTCTGAAGAGCCGGTCGACACCGATGGCCCTATGCATATTGTAGGAAAGAACTCTGATCTGCATGATTTTATTTTTTAATATACTACAACGTTTTTGGCTTCCAGACATGTTACTACAAAGATCAGTTTGTCTGCCATGTAAAACTCCTTAACTAATGCCCGTCCATAAATGGTCTTTCTGCCCAATCTCTGCATTATGTTCAAAAAATAATGCTCGGAGGTAAGCAAAATGAAATGGAGACTCCGATATCACATATATGCACCCCAAGGGCACTTCCTTCGGGGCGCCTGTGCTTATTTTTTTTGCAGTCCTCGGAGTCTCGTAAACTCGCTTACCTGATTTTGAACAGATAAGCACCCTTAAAGGCAGGGCATAAACTCCGACTTCGAAAAACCTCATTTCTGGACAGACACTAACTAATAGGTTGCTGTAAATTTATTTTGTAAGCGTACCATAAGTGCTCTTAATGTGCTGTGAAGAAAGAATATTTCAGAATTGCACCAGGTATTATTTTTCAAATATATACTTTAATTCTCCATACCCCTCTTTTTCGAGATTTTCTGCTGAAACAAACCTGAGGGCTGCTGAGTTCATGCAGTAACGCAGACTAGTCGGAGGAGGTCCGTCCTTAAAGACATGGCCAAGATGAGAATCAGCTTCCCTGCTCCGCACCTCTGTTCTAACACCAAAAAGTCTTCTGTCTTCTTTTTCTACAATATTCTGCGGGACAAGGGGCTGAGTAAAACTTGGCCAACCGGTGCCGGACTTGTATTTGTCAGTCGAGCTGAAGAGTGGTTCTCCGGAAACGATGTCTACATAAATGCCAGGGATGGTATTATTCCAGTATTCATTTTGAAAAGCCGGCTCGGTTCCTTCGTTTTGGGTCACTTCGTATTGCAGAGGAGTGAGTTTCTCCTTCAGTTCGCTCTTGGTTAGTTTTTCTCTTTCTCCCCATGTGTTATCCAGAAACTTATCTCTGCCGGAACCGAATCTGTAAAGCCGGTAACGCAGCGGATTTTTTTTGTAATAGTCCTGGTGATAATCCTCTGCCGGATAAAAAATCATGGCAGGAATGATAGGGGTAACGATGGGTTTGGCAAAGATTTTTTCGTTCGCCAGATTTTTTTTTGAGATCTCCGCCAATCTTTTCTGTTCAGCATCATGATAGATAATGGCAGTTGAATATTCTTTGCCCCTGTCGGCAAATTGCCCGCCCTCATCAGTCGGATCAATCTGGTGCCAGAAAATGTCCAGTAACTGTTCATAGGTAACCTTGCCGGGCTCATAAACAATCTCTACTGCCTCAATATGCCCCCCGGCTCCGTAATTGCCATAGGTTGGATTCTCAGATTTGCCCCCTGTGTACCCTGATGTTACTGATAAAACACCTTCAATCTTCTCAAAGGGTTTTTCCATGCACCAGAAGCAGCCGCCTGCAAAGGTGGCTTTTTGCAGGTCTAATACTGCAGCATGGGTGCTGGCAGGAACTGCTTGAGAAATAAGAGCAAAAATAAGAAAAAAACCTGATAGTGATATGACTAAGTTATTCATAGCCTGTTCCTCCATAAAATGTAGCTATCTGATAGTAGTAATTATAATCATTTAAGGGCTGGGGGCATAGGGGTTGAATGAAAAAAAGAAGAAAAGCCGAGCTGCCTTCATTGTATGAAAATAATTGCTGCAAATATCTGTAAAATAAGATATTTCAGTGAATGAAATGTGTTAGTAGAATATGATACACACGGTGTTAAGTCTTAGTAATATTTGACAGGTTGTAATTTCCATTTCACGAAAATTGGGTGGTATACTATGGTGAGAACGAAAAAATCAAAACTGTACTTATTCCTGCTGTTGGTAACTTTTGCGCTTGTCTCGGCCTGCAGTGCTACGCCGGAAACAGGGGAAGCCCCTTCTGAAGCAGTCTGCAGCGCAATTATTGATGCAAAGTGTGTAAGGTGTCACTACAAGACACGGATTTGTGGCGCCCTTGGCACCAAGAGTAGCCGCCAGTGGAAAAAGACCCTAAAATTTATGATAAAACAGGGTGCTCAATTAACAGAAGACGAAAAAAATAAGGTAATCGCTTGTTTGATTTCCCTGCCGACAGGATCGAATGTTGTTTGCCAGTAGCATCGTGTAAGGTGATTTATGGCAGGCAAACAGAACAGGTTTGTCTGGTAAATTCTCCCAGTAAAATTTCAAGTTAAGCTGCCAGGCTAAAGTCAGGCTCATGCATTGCGATAATTCAGGATAAAAATCCTGCAGGGTAGGTTTGTTTTAAAAGATAAACGATCCATTTATTGGTTATTTCAGCATTACTCATCTGGTTATATCCCCAACTTTCCCCAAAAATATTGATTGCAAGACTCTTTCTTGTCTTGCAGTATATTAATATAATTCAATATTTTTGTTTTGTCGAATAACGGCCCACTTATTGCAAATATATTAACAAAGGCAATGGTTTTCTCAATAAAAGTACAAAATTGAGGATAGTAACTTCATCATGGATACCACTAAAAACATTACATTACTGGACAGGATTCGACATCAG